>MHXL01000040.1 GCA_001824455.1 Desulfuromonadaceae bacterium GWB2_53_15 | reverse complement strand
TCCCGGCTCGCGGTCTGATTGGTCTGCGCGGCGAAGTGCTGACCGATACCCGCGGCACGGCGGTCATGACCCACACTTTCCACGAGTATGCCCCCTACAAGGGCGAAATCCCCAGCCGCAAGAACGGCGTGCTGATGGCCATGGAACATGGAGAGACAACAGCTTACTCGCTGGATGCCCTCCAGCCGCGCGGCAGCCTCTTCATCGGGGCCGGAGTAGAGGTCTACGGCGGCATGATCATCGGACAGCACAACAAGGACAACGATCTGGATGTTAACCCCTGCAAGGGCAAAAAGCTGACCAACGTGCGTGCTTCCGGGACCGACGACGCCATCAAGCTCACCCCGCCGCGCCTCCTGACCCTGGAGCAGGCGCTGGAGTTCATTGATGACGACGAACTGGTGGAGGTCACGCCAAACTCGATCCGCTTGCGCAAGAAGGAGCTGGACCCGACCAAGCGTAAGCGGGCGGCCAAAAACTAGCAGATCAACAATAATCCCTGAACAAAGAATGCCGGGCTTGAAAAAGCTCGGCATTCTTTGTTCAGGCAGTAAAGATGGGTTTTTTATAGTGCGGCCGAAACGATAAACAGTCGATTTTTGAGGTATGGGATGATATAGTTCCTGACGGAAGCGTTACACGATCCCGCACGGGGAAGGTTTGTTATGGACCAACAAAAAATTTATCTGGTGGGCGCTGGTATTGAAGGATGGGAAGGCTTTGGCTCCAGAGCGCTGGAAGTTATTGCTCAGGCTGAGGTGATGATTGGTCACCAGCGGCATCTGGATATATTCACAGATTTTAGGGGCGAAAAAATGCCCATAGGTGATCTGCCCGAGGTTCTGGAGTTCCTCAAGAGGACCGATAAGCGAGTAGTCGTGCTGGCCTCCGGTGATCCCACTTTCTTCGGAGTATCCCGTTTTCTTCTGCGTAATCTTCCCAAAGAGCGCATCGAAATTTTTGCCAATGTCACCAGCATGCAGTATGCCTTTGCCTGCATCAAGGAACCTTGGGACGACGCTATATTCGTTTCGGTCCATGGCCGGGGCATGCATGTGGCGGTGGATAAAATTATTGCCGCCGAAAAAGCCTGTGTACTGACTGACAAGGTCAATACCCCTGCGGCTATTGCGGCCGAGCTGATCGAACGGGGCGCCGAGGGCTACGAGGCTTGGTTGTGTGAGGATTTGGGATTAGCTACTGAAAAGTTCACCAAGACCTCAGTGCGCGGCCTGCTGGAGCTGAAGCCGTCCGATCTGAATATCCTGATCCTGATCAAAACCTACGAGCCGAATCTTGTCCAGTACCCATTGATCGGCATCGACGATGACGAGTTTCACACCTCCAAGAAGCTGATCACCAAGCAGGAGGTACGGGCGGTCACGCTTTCCAAGCTTCAGTTACAGGATGACCTGGTGCTGTGGGACATTGGAGCCGGGAGCTGTTCGGTCTCCATCGAGGCCTCCAACCTTATGCCCAATGGCCGCATCTTCGCTGTGGAGCGCAATCTGCAGTGCATCGGCTTCATAAACGAAAACCTGAAAAAATTCTGTACGCGCAATGTGAAGCTGATTGAAGCCTTTGCCCCCGAAGGTCTTGAGGATCTGCCCGATCCGGACCGCGTCTTTATCGGTGGTGCCGGTGGCAAGTTGGACGAGATCATCGACGCGGTAGCACAGCGTCTCAAGCCGGACGGGATTGTGGTGATCAACGCCGTGACGCTGGATACCCTATCCCAGGCGGTGGAATTTCTGGAAGATCACGGCTACACCGTAGAGGCGACCTGCGTCAATATCGCCAAAACCCGCAAACTGACAGAGTATAAAATGTTCGAGGCCCAGAACCCGGTCTATGTAATCGCCGCCTGGAAGGAAAGCGAGTAATGCCGACGTTCTATGCGGTCGGTGTCGGTCCCGGCGATCCGGAGCTGTTGACCAGAAAGGGCGAGCGCATCCTGCGTCAGGCGGATGTAATTGTTGCGCCGGTATCGAACCCGGCCGAAGCCAGTGTCGCCCTGGAGACGGTTAGCCCGTTTCTGGACGAAAGTCGCCAGGAAATCATCATCCACCAGTTCCCCATGACCTCCGACCCAGCCCGTCTGGTTCCGGCCTGGCAAGAGGTCGCCGCCCTGATTGCCGGCCGGGTTGAAGCAGGTCGGGACGTGGCCTTTATAACCATCGGTGACCCCCTGTTCTACTCAACCTTCATCTATCTGCTGCGCATCTTTCAGGTCTCATACCCGCAGATCCCAGTCGAGGTTGTTCCCGGCATCTCCAGCATTCATGCCTCCGCTGCGCAGGCCCTGGTGCCGCTGGTCGAGGGGGATGAACGCATGATTGTCATACCGGCCACAGCTGGCGTGGACAAGATTGTTGACGCCCTTGCAAGATATGAAACCGTGGTATTGCTCAAGGTCAAGCCGGTCTACAAAGATATCCTCGAACTGCTCAAGGCGACGGGTAGGCAGGGGAACACCGTGTTTGTCGAGCGGGTAGGCAGCATGCGGCAGAAGGTGTTGACTGATTTTGGCGAGATTTCGGCCCATAGTCCCGACTATCTCTCGTTGATGATCGTCAGATCTTCCTCGTAACAGATTCTCCATGTTGCAGAAGATGTAAGGGATTTAGGAACAAGAAAGCCCACTCCGGACGGAGCGGGCTTTTCTTGCATTCATGGTATTTGGACCGGCTTAATTCTAGACAGGAAAATTCATTTGGCCGGGATACTTTCTCCGACAGGTGCTGCAGGGGCTGCTGTTGGTGCGCTGGCCGCGGGTGTTTCTAGCATGGGAACCCTCGTGATTTCCGGAATTGGTGTCTTGGGTGTCTCGGCAGTTGGCGCTATCGACGGTTGCTGAGCTGGCAGGAGTGGTTTCTCTGCTTGAGGTGGTTTGACTGGTTCTGCAGGCGCAGCAGTGTCTTTTTTATCAGCATTGGGATCATACTTGATAAAGGAGAGTATCTCGTCAAACTGTTTGCCATAGACTATGGATTCCTGGGTTTCCCGTAACAGCATGTCCTTCCGCTTTTGCTCAAGGGTCAGTTTGACCCCGTCGAGGGTCTTGAACTTGACATTGGCGGCAGCGGATAGATTGGCCTCGGCTTCGCTGAAGTCGGGGTACTGCAGGTTGATCATGGGGTAGTGAGTCAGGATGCGGCTGCGAAAATTCGGATATTCCCACAGGATGGTTCCGTTTGCGTCCAGAATCTGAGCGCTCATGATCAGGTAGTTATAGTCGCTGGCCATGGATGTCAGCAGGTTGTTGGAGAATATCTTTTCATTCCTGCTAATGCCATTGACAACGACGAGCATAACCGCGTCCAGGTTGTTCTTTTGGATAAAATCGCGCAATTCACCGTTTTTCCAGAAGTACTTATTGTATTGTATGGTTGCGTCATCGCGTTTCTCACTGCGGAAGAACAGGTTGCTGAAGATGCGCTGCGGATCGCCGTCCAGCAGTGCCACCGTGTAAAAGTTGCCGGTAGCCTTGAGCTTGCGGACAAACTGCTGCTCGTATTTACGGTTCATATCGGCCAGCAGCGAGAGGAGCTGATCTTTCTGGGGGAATTTGATGTCGGAGTCCGCATCTACAATGATGGGAGCTACTCCGAGAACCTTCACCTTGTCTGCAAAGTTTTCCGTGGGAACGTTGAAATGGTTTTGGGCACAACCAAAACTCAATATCAGCAGGGGCAGCAACAGCAGTCGTTTCATGTACAAATCCTCCTCTTACAGGCTTGATATACCTGAATTCACGCGGTTGTTTATAGCAGATGCCGTTCCCTTTTTCTACTAATTTGATTTGGGTGCCGCCATTGAGTTCAACACTTGCCGGCTCGTCAAAAGTTCATGCTCCGAGAGAATATGCCCGTGTCGCACCCTACTGATTCCCTCGAGATTATATAAAAGTGGTTGCCGAGAATCAAAATCTACCCGGTTATGGCAGCAGCATATTTTGTTGACAATCACAGTGTTATTTCTGTATTCTCAGGCATATACAAACCTGCTTATCTAGAGTGGTGGAGGGAAAGGCCCTGCGAAACCACAGCAACCGGCCAATATGGCGTCAGGTGCTAATTCCTGCCGAAAGGCAAAGATGAGAGGTGCGCTGCGAACATGTCGTTTCAGCCCCTTCTCATCTTTTATGTGAAGGGGCTTTTTCATGTCGGTCGGGGTTGTTACGGAACAGTCCATAACCTTTAAAAACGGCATCAAGCTGGATAGCGGTCGAATCCTGGCTCCCATCACGCTCGTCTACGAAGCCTATGGCACTTTGAATGAATCTGCTTCCAATGCCATCCTGGTGGAGCATGCCTGGACCGGCGATGCCCATTTGGCAGGAAAACGTAGCGAGGAAGACGCCAAACCGGGGTGGTGGGACGCCATAGTCGGTCCTGGCAAACTTCTGGATACCGACCGCTATTATGTTATCTGCTCGAATGTCATCGGTTCCTGTTATGGATCAACAGGCCCGGCTTCCCTCAACCCCAAAACCGGCAAACGCTATAATCTGAATTTTCCGGTCATCACCGTGCGGGATATGGTGCGGGCTCAGAAACTCCTGCTGGACGTCCTTGGGATTCGACGCTTGTTGAGTGTCATGGGTGGCAGTATGGGGGGGATGCAGGCCCTGGAATGGGCGACCCAGTATCCCGACAGCATTGCATCCGCCATTGTGCTGGCCTGTACGCCGCACCCCTCGCCTCAGGCCATTGCCCTGAACGCCATAGCGCGCTGGGCAATCTTTAACGACCCAACCTGGCGTAAGGGAGAGTATAAACAAAACCCCAAGGATGGCTTGGCTCTGGCCAGGGGCATCGGCCACATCACCTTCCTTTCGGACGAGTCCATGAACGCCAAGTTCGGCCGGCGTTTCTCGGCCAAGGATGGCCAGTTCGATTTTTTCGGGCAGTTTGAGGTGGAGCGCTACCTGAACTACAACGGCCGCAACTTCGTGGATCGCTTTGATGCCAACTCATTTCTTTATCTGGCCAAGTCGCTGGACCTGTACGATGTTGCCTGGGGTTATGAATCCATGGCCGAGGCCTTCAGCCAGGTTACGGCTCCTATCCAGTTCTTCGCGTTTTCTTCTGATTGGCTATATCCACCCTACCAGACCGAGGAGATGGTTACCTGTCTGCAGGAGATTGGCAAGCCGGTTGAATATCATCTGATCCAGTCGGCCTATGGTCATGACGCATTTCTGCTTGAGCACGAGACCTTCGCGCCCATGGTGCGAAACCTGCTTGATCGTGTAGAGTCCGGAGAATCCTCTTAAGCCATGCCAAATCTGTCTGATGAACTTAAAGGCAACCCACTATTCAGAAAGCTGCGGCATTCAGTTGGCAGGGCGATTGCGGACTTCAACCTGATCGAGGAAGGCGACCGCGTGGCGGTTGCCGTGTCGGGCGGCAAGGACTCATACACGCTCCTGCTTCTACTGGCGGAGTTACGACGGCGGGCGCCGATATCGTTTGAGATCGTGGCGGTAACGATTGATTCCGGCTATCCCGGTTTTCGTTCCGATACGATCGAGGCTTTTGTCACCTCTCAGGGCATACGCGCCCACATCGAAAAAACCAACCATTTTGAGCTTATCAGCGAGAAGCGTCGTCCAGGTTCTTCCTATTGCTCGATCTGTGCCCGCTTCAAGCGTGGGGCCCTTTATGGCGTCGCCGGCAGCCTGGGGTGCAACAAACTGGCTCTGGGGCATCACAGCGATGATTTCATCGAAACCCTGCTGCTGAACCAGTTCTTTGTAGGCTCACTAAAGTCCATGTCGGCCAGCATGCTGGCTGATAATGGTGAGACAACAGTGATCCGCCCGTTGGTGTATGTGGCTGAGGCGGACATCATCACTTTTGCCCGGAATCTTGCACTGCCGGTAGTCTGCTGCTGTTGCCCGGTGTGCGGTGCGGCCGATCTGCAGCGTAAGCGGATGAAGAACCTGCTGAAAGAACTGGAGAAGGATATCCCCCACGTCAAAAACAGTCTGCTTAAGGCGCTCTCAAACGTGCATCCCCGCCATCTTCTTGATTCTACTCTGCGTCGCGACAATATAGCGCTGGGAGACGGGTAAATTCTTCGCTTCAACCTTGACCCTTT
>MHXL01000039.1:22228-24379 GCA_001824455.1 Desulfuromonadaceae bacterium GWB2_53_15 | reverse complement strand
GGTTGCACAATCTTCGTTTGAAGGCTTGAAGGAGATATGGGGAGAATGGGCCATCGTTGCAAGCGAAAAGGGCCATTGGTTGATCCAGGAACAAGCAAGATAGGCATCCTGATGACGCTGCATGAAGACCCGCATGGCGGCGATGACCAGGTCCTGGCCTTTACGGTATTCAAATTTGCCACCCGAGAAAACAATAAAACGCCCATCTTCTTGGCGGGGCGGCACGGGATAGAAGTTGGCAGGGTCGATACCTTGCAGGATTGTCGCGGTCTGTTTTACACCGCCAATTCTGAGCTGATACTCGCACCAACCGGAACCGGCTACGATAAAGTCCCATTCTTTGGCGGCCCGCCTGGTATGGCGCAGCGCCTCTATATCGTTCTCGAAAAAACAGTATCCAATATTAATCTGATTCCAGTCGGCAGGGTTCATCGGCCGAAAGTCGTGGCCGCTGATGCAGTGCAGGGTGACTCCTTCAACAGGTGGAAGCTTGGCAATTTCCTTGGTCAAGTACTCGCCGGCAATGCCCCAGCCATGGGCCCTGCCACTGGGCATAGAAACCTTCATCTCAGACTCTGGCCTTGTCGGTTGATTCCATCTCTTTTAGGGCCGTCTGGGCTTCACGGTCCCACGGTTGCAGGGTGAGGATTCTCTCTAAAAAGTAACGGGCATCGGTTTCTTTACCCACAGTCTGGCAAATTTTAGCAATTGCCTTTAGAATTTCAATATCTTGTGGTGACTTGGCCTGAAGACGAACATAGATGCCCAGAGCTTCTTCCAGTTCGTTGAAATCTATGAAAAGTAAATCGGCCAGGTTTTTTTGGAAGATCTTGTTGGCCGGCTGCAGCCTGACAGCTTCTTCGTGATGATAGCGTGACTTCCGGGGTTCTCCGGTCTTCTGATAGAGTACTCCCAGGTCATTGTGGGCCAGAGCGTTGTTGGCATCCTGAGTCACAACCCTATCCAACAACTGGATGGCTTCGTTGACTTTGTTTGCATTGGCAAGTGTTATGGCTTCCCGGTAGAGTTCAGCAGAAGATTTTGCCTGCTCGGGCTGTACCGCACGAAACAGGTTCTGAAATGGTTGGGCTGCAGGAGCGGCGGCAAGTGGTTCAGGAATCTGCACGGCAGGGGCAGGCACTTGCGGAATGCAGCGAGGAGTTTCAGGGGCGGCAAGTGCTGCAGGCAGTTGCTGCAGAGCCTGTCGTGCTTCCTGATTATTTGAATCGAGTTGCAGTGTACGTGAAAAATACTGGCGAGCCTGCTCCTTGCGTCCTATTTGCAGGCTGATGGACCCAAGCGCATTCAGCGCCTCAATATCAAAGGGATTATCCTTAAGAATATCAAGATAGGTATGGATGGCGTCACCGGTCCATTCTAATTCGACAAAATAAAAATCCGCCAGGTTCTTGCGGTAGGTAACATTTCCCGGATCAAGCTTATGGGCTTTCTCGTAATGGGCCAACGCCTTGAGTGCATTGCCGGCTTGATAGTACATGACCGCCAGGTCATTGTGTGCCCGGGCAAAATCCGGGTAGATCTTCAGGAAATCTTTTACATGCCTGAGTCCTTCATCAAGTTCGACTTCACGGACATCTGCCAGAATCCGCTCATACGTTGCTGCTCCCTCGATAAGAATCAGATTCTGATTGGCTGATAGTTGCATAGGCCCTCACTTTTATCTTTTATATTTAATGGTTATTTGTATGAGTTAAAACCATTCGTAATTTCAACAGAAATCCTTAGAAAGATTTCAGTGCGTATCCGTCAATTTGATCCGCATTAGTATCCATCTGCCTACCGGCGGCATCAATGCCGGTAAATTTGAAGACCAGGTGCGAAGGATCGATGGTAGCATTACCAGCAGAATTTTGTTGAACGGTAAAGGTTACGTTTGCCTGGCGTGTCTCCGGATTATAGCTGATAAAGGTCGGGACCGTGGGGATACTGGCCTCCCGTCCGGTATTCTCTGAAATATAGTAACCGCCTTCAGTGTTGTTGGCTCTGGATATTTCCCAGTTTGCGGGGTTCATGATCGATGTCGTATCCATCTCGTTATTAAACTGGATAGCCACGGATATCTGAGTGCTGGCACTAGGTGCAAGCAATGTCGGATCAAGCATCCAGAGCGGTGTTGCCGGGCCCAGAAGC
>MHXL01000039.1:3916-22166 GCA_001824455.1 Desulfuromonadaceae bacterium GWB2_53_15 | reverse complement strand
CTGAAGATCAAGGGCTTGAGATGGACTGGAGCCCTTGAGTATTGAGAGTTGCTTCTGGGCGTCTTCCGTTCTGCCGAGAGCATCGTAAGCAACACCCAGTTCGTAGTTGGCTGCAGGAAAATCTTTTTTCAAGGAGAGCGCTTTTTCGAGGTTTTTTGCCGCATCCTCATGTTTGCCCTGTTTGTTGTACACCATCCCAAGCGCGTAATAAACGTTACCGTCACGGGGTGCAACGCTTTTGACCTTGAGAAACTGATGTTCAGCTTCCGTTAAACGATTTGTGTTGGCGTACTGAAGACCAAGCGTATAGTCCGGCAGAGGATTGGTCGGATCCAGCCTGGCTGCCGCCTTGAACTCCTTTTCTGACTCAGTGTACTGTTTGTCCTGCACATAGGCGTTACCCAGGTTCATATGGGCCTCAACAGAGCTGGGCTGCGCCTGCACCATGGTTTTGAACACCTTGATCGCTTCAAAGGTATTTCCCTTGGCAAGGTTAAGCTTACCGATATAAGTCTGGGCGGTAGTGTTCTGGGGGTCAAAAGCGAGCGCCTTCTGGAATGCCTTGAGGGCTTCGTCGTTTTTATTATCCTGAAGATAGGCTGCTGCTCTCAAGATGGAGTATTGAGCCAGTTGAGCGCGCTGGTCACTCGTATCCTGACCTACCACTGCCAAAGGGTCGTTGCCGGAGTTAAATAAGTCAGCCATGACACTTACTCCCAAAATCGTTTTATCCGTATAAAGATAGGATGTTTTGTTCTAATTTAGCTGCATTGCGTTAATCTTACCTTGCGTTACTGAATCTTGCCACTCAAATCAACAGCAAAAATGAATCTGTCGGGTTGTTCATATCAACTTCAAAAACTTCTCGATTTGTTTCGGAGTATCAAAGTTGTCTGTCTCGACATCACGCGTATCGATACACCTTGCCGTATTCTTGCCCCCCGGCAAAGCGAACCAAACATAATTGGAATAAGATCGCTGGCATACGAATTGACTACTGAGCAAATGCAATAACAGTTCAATACCTAGTGATAAAAAACACTACGTTTATTGATCGGCTATTTCCCCCGCTTCTCCGGCCGCTCTATCTCAAACTTCTCCAACCTATACTGCAGGGTCTTGTAACTCATCCCCAACAGCGGCGCAGCCTTGCCGATCACCCACTCCGCCCGTTCCATGGCCTTGATGATCAATCCCTTTTCGAATTCCTCGAAGGCGATCCCTTCCGGCGGCAGCTCAAAGGGGATGTTGCCGGCCAGGGCCGTGGTTGCGGTGATCTCGGCCGGCAGATCCTCCGGTTCGATGTAGTTGCTTTCCGCCATCAGCACCGAACGCTCGATGACCGACTCCAGTTGACGCACGTTGCCGGGCCAAACATAGTTCATAAGCAATTTTAGTGCCGGCTTGGAAATGCCGTCTACAGCTATGCCGGTGGCCTGGCTGTACTTTTTTACGAAGAATTCTGCCAAAGTTTTGACATCACTGCCACGCTCCCGCAGGGGCGGCAGGTTGATGCGGATCACGTTCAGGCGGTAGAACAGATCTTCACGGAATGCGCCGCGCTTGATCTCTTGCTCCAATTCCTTGTTGGTGGCCGACAGGATGCGCACATCCAGCGGGATGTTGACCTTGCCCCCCACCCGGCGGATCTCCTTTTCCTGAATGGCCCGCAGCAGCTTGGCCTGCATGGCCACGTTCATCTCGCCGATCTCATCCAGAAAGACCGTGCCACCGTTGGCGGCCTCGAAGATGCCGAACTCACGGGCGTTGGCGCCGGTGAAGCTCCCTTTTTCGTGACCGAACAGCTCGCTCTCGATCAGGCTGTCGGGGATGGCCGCGCAGTTGATCGCCATGAACGGTTTGTCCCGGCGCTGGCTGCCGTCGTGGATGGCCCTGGCCACCAGCTCCTTGCCGGTGCCGGACTCGCCCACGATCAGCACCGTGGAGGTCGTGGCCGCGATCTTGGTGACGACCCGGAACACCTCCAGCATCTTGGGATGTTCGCCCAGCATGTTGGGGATGGACTGGAAGGCCTCGATCCGTTTCTGCAATACCCGGTTTTCGTGCACCAGGCCGATGCGCTCAAAGGCGCGCCGCAGGGTCAGGATCAGATCCTCCCGCTCCAGCGGTTTTTCCAGGTAGTCAAAGGCGCCTTTCTTCATGGCCTCTACCGCGGAATCCACCGTGCCGTGGGCTGTCATAAGTATGACGCACTGCTGGGGGTCGTCTGTCAACACCTTCTCCAGCAGATCCAGGCCGCTCTGGCCCTGCATCTTCAGATCCGTCAGGATCAGTTCGAACTCCCGCTTTTCCAGCTGATCCAGCGCCTCGCGCACGCCTGGGACATCAACGATATCATAGCCCTCTTTTTTGAGGATGACTTTCAGGATATCGCGTTGGCCCTTCTCATCATCGACGATCAGGATGCTGCCGTGTGTTTCAGGTTTGGTCATGGTCCTGCCTTATTATGAATTATTCCAGCAAGCTTTCAAGCTGACACCTTACCACCCCTAGCCCTTCCTAAAATAGTAGGAGGGGGATTTTAAGGCTTTTCAGGTTTCGGTTTGTTGCAGCGGCAGCAGCACCGTGAAGGTTGTTCCCGCGCCCGGCGTGCTCCGTACCAGGATTTCACCACCATGCTCTTTGATGATCCGCTCGGTGATGGCCAGGCCGAGCCCGATGCCCACATCCTTGGTGGTAAAATAGGGTTGGAATATCTTGGCCAGATCCTCTTCATGGATGCCGCCGCCCTGGTCGGCAAAGGTCAGGCGCACCTGGCCTGAATCCTTTTCCAGGGTGGCCCCCAGAGTGATCACGCCGCCATTGTTCATCGCCTGAACCGCATTATTGAGAAAATTGAGTATGCAGTTGCGCAGCAGCTCCTGATCGACCCACAGGGGCGGCAGATCAGGATCGATACGTTGTTCCACATGAATGTGCTGTTCCAGCAATCGGTCGCTGACCAGCGGCATGACCTTTGTCAAAATTTCGACATAGGGCACCAAAACCCGACGCAGCTTGAGCGGACGGCCATAATTCATGAAGTTGATCACCATGTAATTGGCCCGGCGCACCTCTTCCTTGATCTTATCGGTCAACTCAGCCAACTCGGCGCATTTATCCCCACAGTTAGGGAGCATCTCGGCCTTGAGATGATCAATGGCCAGACTGATGTAGTTGAGCGGATTGCGGATTTCATGGGCAATACCCGAGGCCAGCTGGCCCACACGGGAAAGATGCTCGGCTTCGTAGAGCCGCTTCTCCAACACCTCACGCTCTCGCAGCTTCTCCACCATGTTGTTGAAACCCGCGGCCAGTTCCCCGATCTCGTCATGGCTGTCCACCGGAATGGTCACCGACAGATCCCCGGCTGATACGCGCTTGAAATCATCCACCAGACGATGAATCGGCTCGGTGTAGCGCCGGGCCAGAAAAATAGTGAACGCAATCCCGACCGCAAAAACCATGCAGGTGGCAAACAAACGACGAATAAAGTTGGCGTGCTGTATGTCGCGAATATTGTCCAGCAGCATGTTGATCTGCACGTAGCCCAGCTGTTCGTCGCCAACGATAACCGGCACCACCACCTCGTACGGTTTCTGGGAGAGGACCGTTGCCCCGGCCTGCCGACGCGGAGCGGAGTGAATGCCCTTCTCCAGTTTTTTCAGTTCGCGCTTCTTACCGATCTTTTCCGGGTCGGAGGAATCAATGATCTCCCCTTCGGTGTTGATGATATTGATCTCATTGATGCCGCGGTCGCGGGCCTTGTTGAGGTATTCAGCCAGGCGCGAGGTTTCGGCCTCGGAGGTGAGATCCTCGATACTCATCTGGACAGCCTTGGAGATCTCCTGAGAACTGTCCTGGATCTCTTGCACCAGGTCATTCTGGGCATACTGATTGAGCATGAAGAGGGTCAGCATGGCAAGGATCAGCAGGCTGAGCATAATGATGACGAGCTTGGCGTTGAGCTTCATTAAAAACCTTGTAAAGCAAAATTTAGGCGTAATTATAACCCACTAAACTATCGGAAACAAGCGCTATCACCGCCGTTAAGACAAGTGCAAGGTTGACATCCGGCGCAGCTCAGTGATACATACTTCTGCCATGCAATTGAGACCCTTATCTTTTAACAACAATCTAATCCTGTACGCGTTGCTGGTGCTTGCCGGCCTGCTCGGCGGCTGCACCAGTTACATCAAGCGTGAGAATTTGCCCACTCCCCTGACCAGTGATGCCTGCGATTCCAAGGTCAAGGTCGTAACCGTGCCACTGCCGGTGATCGCTTCCAGCCCCAATGAAGGGATCACCGCAGGCGCGCTGACGGCCTTCCTGATCCACAACAAAAAAGACGAAATCAATACCCTGCTGGCGCCGCAGATAAATTACAACGATAACTTCGGGGTCACCATGTCCCTATACGGCGCCTTTTATCCAACGCCTGTCCAGAACATGGAGTTCAACCTTTCCCAATCCACCAAGGTCAACCATAACTACGAATTCAAGATCCGCGACACCTCGCTTTTGGACAACAAGCTTGAGCTCAACGCCTTTGTATTCAAAACCTCTGACGGCTCGTCCCGTTTTTTCGGTTTCCAGGCCAAAAGCCCGCTTCAGCAGGAAACCAACTACGCCAATGACGAGATCGGCTTCAACCTGTCCGCCGGCTATCAGATCGGCAAATATTACCAACTGGTGCTGGGGGATCGCTTGCGCCACGTAGCCATCCGAAAGGGCGCGGTCAGTAAAATCCCCGATATCAAAGACAGCTTTTCCGAGCAAACCGTTCCGGGCATTGACGGCTTCACGGCCCATGCCCCGCGACTGTCCTTCGTCTACAGCACCCTGGACAGCAAGGATACCCCCACCTTTGGAGGCTATGCCAGGATCTCGCTGGAGGCCAGCACCAAGGAGTTGGGAGGCGCTGCCGACTACCGCCACTACGAGGTCGAGATGAAAGGCTTCATACCGCTCGACAACGCCCGTTACATCAGCGTCTTCCGCTTCATGTACAACCAGACCCTGGGAGAGGACGTCCCCTTCCTGGAGCAGAGTATCCTGGGCGGCGAAAACACCCTGCGCGGCTACGGACGCAACCGTTTTATCGACAACAGCTTCTTCCTGTGCAATCTGGAGGAACGCATCCGGCTTTTCCGCTGGGAGGTGTTCAACGTCACCGCCGATTGGGAGATAGCCCCTTTCATTGACCTGGGGGCAGTGATGGAATCGCTGGACAAGGCCCATCCCAGGGACTTCGAATTCAACCCCGGCATCGGCTTCCGGGCCAACGTCCGCCCCAACATCGTCGGCCGGGTCGATATGGGCATCGGAAAAGATGGCCCAGCCATCTTCGTCGGACTGGGCTATCCGTTTTAACCCCTCCCAGCCTCCCCTTAACAGGGGAGGAGCACAACATCTCCCCCTGACAAGGGGGATTAAGGGGGGTTAGCACCCACGAGCTCCTCCTGCAAGCGCTGCATACGATACATCCTGGCATACAACCCGCCCCGCTCCAGCAGTTCGTCCGGACGGCCCTCTTCGGCAATCCCCCCGCCCTGCAGCACCAAGACCCGATCACAGTCCCTGAAGGCCGACAAACGGTGTGAGACGATCAGCACGGTGCGGTCGCCGCAGAAGCGCCCCAGTTCGCCGAGGATTTCCTCCTCCCGGCCGGCATCTACTGCCGAAAGCGGGTCATCCAGCAGCAGAATGCGCGGATTGACCGAAAGCGCCCGGGCAATGGAAAGCCGTTGTTTCTGTCCGCCTGACAGGGCCACCCCTTTTTCACCCACCAGTGTCTCCAACCCCTCGCGGAACTTATCCACATCAGCCGTCAGACTCGCCTGACGGGCCAATTCAGCCACATCCCCGCCGCCATCATCGGTTCCATAGGCAATATTCTCGCGGATGCTGCGGGAAAAGAGAAACGCCTCCTGCGGCACATAACCGATCAGGGCGCGCAGACTGTCCAGGGTGATATGGTTGATGTCGCGGCCATCGATAAAGATCTGGCCATCGCCGACCGGCAACAGGCGGGGAAACAGCTTGAGCAGGGTCGATTTGCCGCTGCCCACCTCACCGGTGATACCGATCCGTTCCCCGGCGGCAATGGAACAGGACACCCGCTTGAGAATCTGTACCTCGCCATAACCGATGGACAACTCGCGCAACTCGATACCCTGGCGCACATCCGTGAGCGGTTTTGCATCAGCAGCCTCGCTAACCGCCGGCTCAGCGCCAAGTATCGCGGCCAGTCGCGACATGGAGGCCGCGCCGCGTTGCGCCAGGGTCAAAATCCAGCCCATAACCGCCGTAGGCCAGACCAGCATGGCCAGATAGCCGCTGAAGGCCACAAAATCGCCGAGAGTTATGGCGCTCGTGATCACCAGCCGCCCCCCGACGAATAGGACGATCAGCGTACCGGCACCGGTGGCGGTTGCCATCACAGGTATCAACAGGCCGCGCAGGCGCGCCAAGCGCAGGTTGTGCCCCAGATAGGTAGCGGACACCTTCCCGAACAGCCCTTGAAAATGCTCCTCGCGGCAGTAGGACTTGATCAGCCGCACCGTTGACACCGATTCCTCCGTCAGACTGGTTAAGCGGGCCAGTTCTTCCTGAGCCTCCAGAGAGCGCTGAAACAGACGATGGCTGACCTTCTTCACCACCAGTATCATCAACGGAAAGGGGAAAATGGCCCACAGCGTCAGCCAGGGATGGATTCGTACCATCAAAGTCACGGTGGCAATATAGATGATCAGCGTGTTCATGGCGCTCATGGCGCCAAAACCGGTCAACATGCGCACGTTGGTCAAATCGTTGGAAAAACGCGACAGGATGTCGCCGGTCCGGCTGGTGGAGAAGAAGAGCTGGTCCAGGATCAGCAGGCGCCGGAAGAGATCCTCGCGGATGCGAAACTCGATGATGCGGGCAGCGTTCAGGATCAGGGTGCGGGAAAAGATGCGGGTAATACAATGCCCAACAGCGAGCCCGACAATGACCAGAGCGCAGGTGGCAGGTGAATAGCGGGCAGTTTGGGGATGCTGAAGCCCCTCCACCGCCAGTTTCATGAACCAGGGAATCAGCAGGGCAAATCCATTGGTCACCAGCAGAAAGCCGGCTCCGGCTGCATAGCGCCAGCGGAGCGACCTGAGATATGCGACGAGACGGTAAAGTTCTTTAATAGCAGTCAGTTCCTAGCGTATTCAAAAATGCTTGAAAAAATGTAATCGCGCTAAAATATGCAATAATGTCCGGTGCTTATAGAGTTTTATTTAAAAAAACCAACCATGGCTCGTAAAAAGTATTTCAATACACTCATTTTTTATGAAAAGTTTACGTTTTATCAAGTCCATTTGCAATGCGTGCTGACAGGAATCCGCTCTATTATTTCCTGACAATCAAACTAGCTCCAGCCATCAGCAAAGCAACACCAAACGCCCGCTTTCCGTCCAGATGGATTGTGCGGAAACCGAACAGACCGAAATGATCCAGCAGAACACCCGTGGTCAGCTGGGCTCCAATAACGGCTGCCATTGCCGCAGTCGTGCCGATGCGGGGGATGGCAACTATGGTAATGGTGACGAAAAAAGCGCCGAGGCAGCCGCCGGTGAGCTCCCACCAGGAGCTGTTCACGACTCCCCTGAAGGAGCCTTTGCCGGCAACCAGCACCACAGCCAAAAGAAGCAGGGTGCCGACGGCAAAAGAGATGCAGGAGCTTTCCAACGTGCCTACTTTTTGTGCCAAACGCCCATTGATGGAGGGCTGAACGGCGATGACGACACCGCCGCAGAACATCAGGACAAGTAACAGCATCTGGTTCATCCGGGCTACTCCTTTTTCAGACATTCCATCAGATATCGAATTGAAATATTATTGTTTGTTGGTAGCCAGGCTGCTGTAAGAAGGATTGGCGCGATATTTTCATCCTTTAAAGAAATGAACACAACATTAGGATGGGGCAAGTTGACAACATCGCTAGGCATGAGGCACACTCCCATGCCTGCACCGACCATGCCTAACACCTCAACAAGACTGCTCGCTTTATGTTGCAATGATGGTTTGAAACCAGCTGCTGCGCAGGCATTGATAATTGTATGATTCCGTCCCGGAAACTTTCCCTCATCTAAGCCGATAAATATATCCGCTCTGAGTTCCTGCAATCCAATAACGGTAACTCCGGATAAACTGTGAGTTATCGGCACTGCGGCTTGCAGGCAGATTTCATTAACAATCCGCATGTCGAATTCATTACCCAGATCCTGGCTAGGGTGCCCGAAAAAGGCAAGATCGATCTGTCTGTTACGAAGAGCGGTGATCTGGTCTCCCGGCGGCATGTCGTGTACCCTGAGTTCAATATCCGGGTGACGTTCACGAAACTTCTTGAGTGCATCTCCGAGGAATGAACCCAGAGCCGTTGTTATAAAACCTATTTCCAGCTTTTGCGACAGGTCAGTCGATTTTTTCAGCGCATTCACCGCGTTTTCACACTCAGCCATTATTATTCGTGAGTGCATAAGGAACAGCTTACCTTCGGAAGTCAGACTCAGGCCGAAACGCTCTCGATTAAACAGACTGACTCCCAGTTCGCATTCCAGTTCTCGAACCAATCGGCTGACTGCCGGTTGCGAGATATTCAAACGTTGCGCTGCACGGGAGATGTTTCGCTCTTCGGCCGCTGCAATGAAGTATTTAAGATGCCTCAATTCCATGATAAGGGATGGTATAACAAAAACACATACCTGGCAAAGGAAAATACTATATATCAAATCAGCAAGATAGGTCTAAACTACAATAAAGGATAAAGCTAGTCCGAAAGGAGAAGCACCATGAAAACAGAACTGCTCAATCCAGCTAACAGTGCAGTCATCTTTATCGATTTTCAACCGCAAATGACCTTGGGGGTTGCCAACATCGACCGCCAGACACTCTTCAACAATGTCCTTCTGCTTGCCAAAGCTGCCAAAATATTCAAGGTGCCGACCATTCTTACCACAGTTGAAACAAAGAGTTTTTCGGGCAACATGTGGCCGCAACTCCTCGACATATTCCCGGACCAGGTAACAATCGAGCGCAGCTCAATGAACTCCTGGGATGACGAAAAATTCGTCGCGGCCGTGAAGGCCACGGGCAGAAAAAAACTGATCATGGCTGCCCTCTGGACAGAGGTCTGCCTGGCATTCCCAGCCTTGGAAGCGATGAAAGCCGGTTTCGAGGTTTACGGTGTCGAGGATGCCTCGGGAGGAACTAGTTTAGTCGCCCACAATGCTGCTATGCGCCGCATCGAACAAGCAGGAGCGGTCCCTATGACGGCGCTTCAGGTTCTTCTAGAGTTCCAACGTGACTGGGCTCATAAAGAAACCTATAACGAAGTTATGGCCGTGGTCAAGGAACACTGCGGCGCTTATGGCCAGGGAGTCGAGTATGCCTACACCATGGTTCATGGCGCACCGGCAAGTAGAGCAGGAGCAGCAGGGCACTAAGTCATGGAAGACCCGGCGAAGGCAAATGGCCCTTTGACGGTTGGTACTTTTTCTTACATGAGCGGTCATACGGTTCTGATATAAATTCCCAGACCGTGGCTGGAAAACCGCTCGTAAGGGGGTAGAGATATGATCACACCTGAACTGATTCTGCATAATGGAGCCATCACCACACTTGATGACAGCCATTCACAGGTTTCTGCCGTTGCCATGGCTGACGGGCGCATATCCGCCACTGGCGGGGAAGAACTTCTAGATACCGCCCAAAAGAGGACAAAACTGATTAACCTGAAAGGGCGACGCGTTATTCCGGGACTCAACGACTCCCACATCCATGTCATTCGCGGCGGACTAAACTTCAACATGGAATTACGCTGGGATGGGGTGCCATCGCTTGCTTTGGCGCTGCAAATGCTGAAAGAGCAGGCCCGGCGCACACCACCACCCCAGTGGGTACGGGTCATCGGCGGCTGGACGGAGTTTCAATTCGTTGAGCGGCGCATGCCGACTCTGGATGAAATCAATGCCGTGGCCCCCGACACCCCGGTTTTTGTCCTGCATCTGTATGACCGGGCTTTTGTCAATGGAGCGGGGTTGCGTGCGCTTGGCTACACGAAGGAGACACCCGATCCCCCGGGGGGAGAGATCCAGCGTGATAAAACCGGCAATCCAACCGGGCTTCTGATAGCGAAACCGAACGCCCTTATTTTGTATGCCAGTCTGGCAAAGGGGCCAAAGCTCGGGCTTGAAGATCAGATCAATTCCACCCGCCACTTTATGCGCGAGTTGAACCGACTGGGAATCACCAGCTGCATCGACGCCGGCGGCGGGTTCCAGAACTACCCCGAGGATTACCGCGTGGTCGAGGAACTGGCCGGCCGGGATGAATTAACATTGCGGATTGCCTACAATCTCTTCACGCAGCGCCCCAAGGAGGAATACGACGATTTTGCCCGTTGGATCGGCATGATCAAACCGGGGAAGGGGAATGACGTCTACAAGATGAACGGCGCCGGTGAGATGCTGGTCTTTTCCGCCGCGGACTTCGAGGACTTCCTGGAACCCAGGCCCGATCTCCAACCGTTCTTGGAGGCCGAACTGAAAAGAGTGGTCAGCCTGCTGGTGGAAAAACGCTGGCCGTTCAGGCTGCACGCCACCTATGATGAATCCATCACACGTTTTCTGAACGTATTCGAAGACATCAACCGTGAAATTCCCTTCAACGGGCTGCGTTGGTTTTTCGACCATGCCGAAACCATCTCGGATCGGAACTTGGAGCGGGTGCGTCAACTCGAAGGAGGAATTGCCATTCAGGACCGTATGGCCTTTCAGGGTGAATATTTTGTGGAGCGTTACGGACAAGAAGCGGCCAAGATGGCCCCACCCATCACAAAAATGCTCAACATGGGGATTCCCGTTGGCGCGGGTACTGACGCTACCAGGGTTTCAAGCTACAACCCCTGGGTATCGCTTTACTGGCTGGTAGCGGGTAAAACCGTCGGAGGGCTGTCTCTTTATGATGACAACAACAGGCTTGACCGAACCACTGCCCTGAGACTTTATACCGAGGGAAGTTCCTGGTTTTCCGGGGATGACGGGAAGAAAGGCCGTATTGCCGTGGGACAGCTGGCTGATCTGGCGGTGTTGTCGGCCGACTATTTTGCCGTGCCTGAAGATGAGATTAAAGGAATAGAGTCGTTACTGACCGTCATGGGCGGTCGTATCGTGCATGGCGCCGGCGAATTTGGCTCGTTAGCGCCGCCACTGCCGCCGATTTCTCCCGACTGGTCACCGACAGGTGTCTATGCTGGAGCATACAGAAATGCACCTGTTGCACTTGGATCTAATACAATGGACTTACCCTTCTCGTCCGGCAAACCGCTTCATCAGCATACCCATACGGTATTTGGTGAAAGCGGTAACTGGGGAGTTGGCTGTACCTGTTTTGCTTTTTGATGGCGCACCGTCTAGCCTCCTACACCTGGAACCTGGTGGAGAGATCTATATATCGCATGACGAGATGTTTACGCTGGTTCCGCTGGCGGAGCGCTAAGTGCGTGAGCAACTGGGATTGATACCGTTATGAATTTCGCCGTGCTGTGGCTTCAGGTAGTGCAAATTTCAGCATCTTGCGTTCCACCTAAGTCAGAGTAAACTTTCATTTATAAAACAACGATCTTTGTTGCAGTATTTCAGCGCATCATCGATGTTTTGTAAAACAGGGGAAAGGAGTTGTTATGACTGAACAAGAGCAATCATGCGACATCAGAATCTGGTGCAAAGAGTGTGAAAGGGGCGAGTACACCACCATGGAGGAAAAATATTTGTGTGCTTCCTGCGGCAAGATTCTTCACTTGGACCACGAAGTGCGTCACGAAATTTTTCCACATGTGTCCGGTGACACCGATAAATTGTCCTGATCAGCAGCCGCGATGAATTTGGCCGAGCTGGCGGGGTGCAGGGGTTTGATGCGCCAACCGCGGGACATTATCATTTTGTTTGGGAAAAAGTCGGGAGATTTGATCCATTACGGTGAGTTGTGCCCTGCGCCACAGTAACGATTTTGCCGCAGCAATGAATTCCACTGCGTCGGCAGGTGGCGACAACGCTGGGCGTGCGGCCATGATCGGGGCGTGGCTGGGTGGTGCCCTCGGTATCGATGCACTGCCACACCAATGGTGGGAAGTCCTGTCGGCAAAGGAGGCGATTGCCGCCTGTGTGGAGTGCATCGTGATTTCCTGCGAGAGCCGGCACTAATTTAATGAGCTAGGTTGCTGCATAAAATACTATCCGCTGCGGCCAGATCCTCTTCAGCTACCTGGATTTCCTTCATCAAGATCGGGTTGCCTCCAATTTCCCGCAACGCATATTCAATACCACCTTTTTGCAGCAGAGCTTCAACCCATTCCAGTTCAGTATCGTTCACTGTATCGTAAAAGCTTGCCATGAGAACCAACCCCCTTTTCTGAGGAATATTCAACATTCTCGACTGCTTTCTACGTCTTTATAATATCATAAAACCGATACCCATAGAATATGACCTTTAGCGTTGCAATTATGTCAAGACAAGTAAACACAAAAAAGCCGTAAACACAGGGTCTACGGCTAATAGTTTACATATTTATTTTGCTGAGTAGAATCAATCTCCCGCTATGGCGGCGAAACAATCCCCTCTCCCTCTGGGAGAAGGGCTGGCGGTAGATCAGTTCTAATCAGATTTATTTTTTACCTGAGTCAAAACGGTTAAGACGACAAAAAAAGTGTAAACTATGGAATCTTATTTATAATTACAGCATGTTATGTGCGCCACCAGCCCATTAATACTTTAATAACGTAAACAATTATGTATTTCACACCTTTTTCGGACGCGGAAAGTTTACATTTTCCCCTCTGCCCTATTACGTATCTGATATAGCGTTTATATTAGACCGAATTCGCTAAGCTTGCAATGGATCCGTCATCTGGTGGAAGGTCAATCGCTGCCAAGCTTGAGAAATTTCCGTACTCCATCTCTGCTTTACCTCTGCAATCAATTAACTTCTCCGTTGAATTAGATCTGACGGTTATCGGGATTGTCCCCAAGGGATGAACGTAATGCTATTTCAAGAGGGTACACTTGCTGCACGGCGTACCCTTGGCCAATACCTTACTACCAACGTCTCACTCAAGTATTTTTGCTTACATTAAGCGTTTTCCCTTCTCTGACGAAGATGCGGCATACGTAGGTAACGTTCAACGTCTGCTTCAGCGCCGATACCCCAGGTCCCTTTACAATAAAAGCAATCTGGCTTCGGCATGTCAGTGCCAACTAATACTTTCGAGGTATGCCCTCTATACTCAAGCAGGCGTGTTGGGGCTCGTAGTCCCGTGACCGCAACCATGAATTCCATTGCGGCAAGAGACGCTACCACCCCATTTATTGGTGAAACTGCGGGGCCACTTTCACCAAGAGCGCCTATTGGAACTCCATAAATCGCAGCCTCATTTCTTTGTTCCTCGTCTGTAGCAAGAAACCGCCTTATATCAGCGGAGTCCAGTTGATTCAAGCAGAAAAGACACCCATCGCCGTTGGTGATACAAATCCTGCCACCGTAAACTCCAGCCTCTGGAACATCGGAAGCTGCATCTATATACGGTTTTGCGTAAGCCGCACAGACCTCAGCCAGAACTGCCCTTGGCCCGTCGTGGTCTAGGCAACCAATAACCCAGTTCGATTCACGTATCGCTGAAAATGCTTCTATTGTGAATAGGCAATAAGGGATACCCGTAAAAGCAACGTCAGGGTTTGTCTCTCGCACAAGACGTTTAATAACATCAAGCTTATGTGTTCCCGGAATAGGATCATCTGCACGGGCACCAATGAATCGGTTCCTGTTCGTATTATCCAGACTCTCATCTTCGATGACAAATATTTTGCCGACACCAAGAAGGGCCAGATGCTGGCAGATAGCACTTCCTAAACCGCCAGCTCCTATAAGCGTAACCACTGTTTCACGGAGTTTTTGTTGCCCCTCAGCACCGAACAGCCTAATGTTCCGGTCGTACCGATCAGAAATTATCATTTCATTACCTCCAGTATATGAGTGAATGGTTTGTTGGCTTTATTTTTAGCCCATCGACTGATATGTAGTCTAGCGGCAGTGGGTTGCGTGGGGAATCAGTCCATACCAGAGCATCAAAACCTTCCTTTGTGAAAACAAGGGCCATATATGGTCGATTTTTTAAACGCCACCAGATATGAGGCACAGTTTCACGTAGACCATGATAATCCGAAATTGAGAATGCAGCATCCCATGGACCAGTGTGTGAGTGAACTTCGATTAAGCATGCTTCTAAAGAGTGAGCCTGCTTGATGACCTTGGGCCAGGAGTTCTCGGATAGCTCCAAATAATCAACGTCTTGTTGATGGAGGTCATCGCCTGCAAGCTCGAGCAGACCAGTAACTGAGAAATGAAGTGCAGTGTATTCATGCTCCAATTTAGCGAAAAGAAATGCACCCTGTTCTTTCTCTTCTGCGTGATCGAATAAGTGTTTTTGCAATTTGTTAAACAATTCTGGACTGATGTGAAGGGTTATATTCATACACCCTCCTTCAATCGGCTTATAAAGCTTCTGGCCCACGCCTGAAGGTTTGACCCAGCTGCTACGTCAGCTGTGGGGCACCAATTTCCAGGAGACCAGGAAAAATGAAACCATTCACCAGGAAAAGGGGGCGCCTTTGGCGGCGCCCCTCCATTATTGGGGGGTACCCCGTTGTAAGAAATGCCCAGAGGAACGAGAAAGCCATAGGGTTCCGTCCCCGGATGACCAGCGGATACAGAGAAAGCAACCTTAACGAAGGCTGGCTTGTCACAACTGACGCTCCATCCCTCTGGTAACGGGTAAGAAGGGATTAAAAACCAATCGTCGGTCCCAACTTCTTGGTGTTCGACATCAATGTAGTATTTTTTAAGCAATTCCAACTCCTTAGCAATTCTTATTCGCATGACTAACCTCGTTTCCAAGTGTGTTTTTTGCCATACCCGTGCCCGGGCTTTATGGCTATGACTTCACTTGCATTGATAGTCCTCTCGTTGTTTTCCTCGTCAACCTCAACGATCCCTTGGCTGAGATCCCAGCCGCCCAGTTGAGCAATTTCCTCAGCTGTAATTGTTTCATCACCCCACGGAAATTCCTTTCCCTCAATGTTCACGAAATATTTCTGGCCACCCTGATTGACGTGATCTTCTTTCATTTTCAGCTCCTTTTGTACTTTTGATTATTCCTATACCAGATTGTAAATCGCCATTAACCACCTCTCATTCATCACCGAAAACACTCACCCTCCTTTAGCCTAGGTTAACTATAAAGTAACCAATGGTTATTTTTATGTCAAGGGGAAATGTTACCTGTGGTTATTTTTGACTTGACCAGGTATAATTTGATGTGATAATTACCTGCAGGTCATCTGGGAGGAATTGTGGAGATAAACCCAAAAGTTACTGGTTTACGGATAAAAAGTAAGCGGAAAGAGATTGGACTCACACAAAAGACGTTAGGCGAGCAGGTTGGAGTGTCTGCGCCAGCAATTAATCGTTTTGAAAGGGGTGACAAATCACCTTCTATCGAAACTCTGCTAAAACTGGCGAAAGCCCTTGGGACGAGCACTGATTATTTGCTAGGTGCAGAGACTATTGAGGGGATGTTTCTTGATCCGGAAACCTCCGAGGCCTTCAAAGTATTCACCTCATTGTCTCGGGATAGCCGTCAGCTTGTTCTGTCAAATATCCAGTTCCTGAAAGAACGCAAGTCATAGCCCAGGAACCGTATATGGTCTTTATCTGGGAAAAAAAGAAGTGCCCTTTTTGATGGCATGTGCCATTATAGGGCACTTTTGCGTATGATTATTGGAGGGTTGTTATGATACTTTTCAAAGCATATCCTCGTAACTTTTCAGCTATTCAGGCTGATGTTGATGAATATATGCCCTATGATGTGATGCAACTTCTTGATAAGGGCATTTCAAACAATATTCAGCAGATAATATTGGAAGCACCTTATGTAGATAAAGATTTTAGAGATACCTACTACAATGATTTTTCGAAACGATTTACGGATATATCAAGAGATTCTATTCGGCTACACTTATTCTTTTCGCCAGATAATGTAGTTACTCCTAACTATGGCGGATTTATAACACTTAGAGACACCAAGATAAGGACTATTGGGAGATCTTATATTGCTCCTAAGGCACTTAATAACTTTACTTCGGGTTATTGCTGCCTTGCTAAATATGAGGTTAACTATAGAGGTCAGGTTCTTGAGGTTGAAGCGTTTCCTTGGATGCAACAGGATGGTAACGTTTCACGTTGTGCACATATAGCTGCTTGGTCAATTAATCGTTACTATAGTCAGCGCTATTGTTATTACGCAGAGAGAACTCTACATGAAATAACTACACACGATTCTACAACTCGCAGAGTTCCTTCAAGAGGTGCTTCTGTTAATCAGATTGCGCAAATATTACAAAAAAACAGGTTTGATCCCGAGATTTATATTAGGGACAACGGTAACAAAGAAGAGACCCCCTACTATACGAAAGAGTGTTTTAACAGGCTTATGCACACTTTTGTTGAGTCAGGCATACCCTTTATTGCTGGGGTAAAATCAAAACATGCGATTGTTATCATTGGGCATGGTGAACTCTCTGATATAGACTCTGTAATGAACGACAACGATGGCCTTACTGATAGCTATGAATTTATTGAGAATCTTATTATAGTTGATGATACGCAACTACCATATACCAATGTTTTTAATTACGAAGATGAACAACCTTATGCTTATATTTTCGATGAAATCGATGTTTTAATAGTACCATTCTATGAGAAGATGTATCTTGATGTAGACTATCTATATTCAGAGATGCTTCCTGCTCTAGAAAATAATATACTGAAAATAGGAAAACAGGATAAAATTATAAGAAGAGTTTTCTTAACTTCAAGTCGATCCTTCAAAAAATACATGTTCAAGGAATCTCGTGATTCATCCTATCGAGAGCTTATGCTGCTGATGCAAATGCCCAAGTTTATCTGGGTGGCAGAATATTCATCTGTTGAGGAATTTAAAAAACAAGAAATGCACCATAGAATTATTCTAGATGCAACGACTCTCAAATTCCAGGTAGATGCTTACATGGCAATTAAGAAAGATAATGAAGTTGCAGTTAACAATAAATCGTTAAAAAGTGTAACAGTCCATATAGACAAGATGTCCGATGTTATTTATCAAAACCTGGGGAGGATTAAATGAAGGGAATACGGAGGTTATTGGAACAAGAGGACCTTTTATCCAATTACCAACCTGTTGACAGCGAGAGACAACAAGAATGGAATCTTGCTTTTGAGATGGTAAAACGCTCTCTTGAAAGTGAAGCTTTAAGTTATATGGAAAGAGAAAGAACTAAGACTACACAGATAGCAGAATTGAGTAGGATAAAAATGCTTGGGTAGCTGAAGGAGAAACCTTCATCCGTGCCCAATATGTGGCTGCCTAATTATATGGATGAGAGCCAATAGATAGCAGAGTTTGGGTAATGACGTCACCCCAAATCTGGCCCAGTTAATTGCGGATCGTCACTTCACATCAACGCTCTTGACCCCATCCGGCCGCCAATATAGTGGTATCACGTGACTTCAAGCATTTTTTCCTGGCAATAAGCTACCGAAGGTCACCGCCATATTCCCTAACCGTGCGTTCACCTCATCCATGGTCTGAGTTGCGAACAGCTTTATCCTTGGTTTGTCTGTCCCGGCGGCACTTCGCATAAATACTAACCGAGCATACAGAATAGTCTCGCATAAATACAACCAAAGTAACCGTATTCCCAACCCAACCGGGTGGATTTTGGCGCTGGTTAAACCTCTATAACATATAAGTTGTCTGAGAACACAAAAACACAATTATCCTAATCCTTACTCATTTAAAATATTACACTTTAATTTTCTAAACGGTTGGTCGTGTAGCCAACCATGCTTCAATATCACTACGTCGCCAGCCAACACTATGATTTGACAAACGAATTCTGCCAGGAAAACTACCTTCCCGCTCCCATCGCCAAAGTGTGGTCATTGATAGTCCCGTAATTTTGCTTAGTTCTTTTCTTCGGATTACCTCACCAGTATTTTTTAAACTGCGTAAAACTCCGGCGCCATTATTGGGAGATGCTTTGTTGCAGGAGATATGGAGCGGTGAGCCTCCTCCAGTACTGTTTTAAGCAGAGGGTTTAGCTTCCG
>MHXL01000039.1:2110-3909 GCA_001824455.1 Desulfuromonadaceae bacterium GWB2_53_15 | reverse complement strand
GCCTCGGCAATGGCCTGAAGATCATCAGGTTCAAAGGTTATGCGCATAATTTTTTTACCTCCACTAGCAAATTTTTGTCGTCACATGGCGGACGTACATCGAACTTTTTCAATAAGCTGATCGGATAATTCTTTATAAACTGGCATTTGCCATCGATCTCCTGACCTGGCGGTAGGTCAGTATTCACAACTTGATTCGAGATAACGGCGGACTACAAGGATGTCCTCGAATCCAGACTTCATCACCTCAATCGGCGTCTGGCTTTTAAATGCCTTGTTCTCCGTAGTAACCCACAGATAAACCAGATCTCGGTTGTACGGGTATAATATTCGTAAACACTTGTGGATCCCAAGCATGCTTCCGATACGAGCGTGGATCTCTTTATCATCCCCAATACGTCCTCCATCCATGTAGCGATGAATACTTCTGGTCGAACGGCCAAGCAGTGCTGCCTGGTCGATAACAGGTATCTGCCAGAGGGCAAAAAGCCTCAACACCATTTTGGTGAGAGCTGCCTTGCTATCGGCATTATGGAGAGCCAGAGAATCCATTATGGCTCCCCAAACCTAGCAAGCATGCGGATCCGGACTTCATCTATGTTCGAGCCATCGTATCTCACAACATTTGGATGTACAAAACCAGCATTGTAATCATGTGCCGGCATGACTACCAGCCCCCGTGGCCTATGCTCAAGCCATCTTTCGACATAATCTGGCCAATCGTCGACCAGGACCGCCCCGTACACAAGCCCTTTATCGTGAGTGACGGTCACTCCGTCTATATAATCAGACAAGTGATTATTGCACCATTCAACTTTCTCCGCCCATGCAGCGAATTTCCGCGATGGCCCCTTTGTTAGGACAGAGATTTCGAAGCCGATTTCCTTGGCAACTTCAAGTACTTCCCAACCGAGTTTAAATTTCTCGAGCCTGAGCCACCACCCCACTTGGGAGGTGATCATATGACGTCTGGCCTCTATGTATGGAATTCCCGAATAAAGCACTGGTTCCGGCTCATATTCCGAGGCAATTATGCGGAGGTCTTTGAGTACCTGGCCGCAATAGTCGGCCAATGTTAACGCGCATTGAAACGCCGCCATTTCCCAGCATGGTGGCGGCGACCTCTTTTCGTGTCATTTTGGGATAATTCTTGACAATTATCTCGTTCAGATTATGTAGGCATATACGATCTTCTATTATTATCGGAGAACTACCTATCGGCGAGTTGCTTCCGTTTCATAACCACCAGTTATAACGTGTATTTTGTCACTATATTCAAAAGGAACGGTGACCTACTATCAGTCCGTCTTAAAGTAAACGTTTCAATTGGATTTTGACTTATAAGTGGCGCCACCATGCTGGGAAATGGCGGCATTCTGATGACGGCCAACAGCCAAAGTGTCGTCAAGATCGAATAGTGCAATTTTGTCGCGTTTCATGCTGGGACTCCCACAGGTATATTCTCGCCACTGCTGATTTCTATCAAACGGTTCTCTTGAGTATCAAACACCCAGATCCCGTCTTCCTCGAAAGCGTTCAGATTCACCCAATATTCCCCGATTTCTGGATAGGGAACCGGTGTATATCCATATATCTGCTTGCCAACCAGGGGGCTGGGATCTGTCATCTCGCCAATCGGGTCAAACCAGAAGATGCCGCCGAAGGGATCATCTCCGAAACGGCAGCGATGGATTTGAAACAAAGGACCAAGTCCAAGACGAGGCTGGCGACCGTTGTTTGCCTTATTAACAGGTATTCGGAATTCTCGTTGAAATTCCTCGTCCAGCCAATCTGCGATAC
>MHXL01000039.1:0-2069 GCA_001824455.1 Desulfuromonadaceae bacterium GWB2_53_15 | reverse complement strand
CGGCCCTGAATCTGCCATTTGTCCTTGCAGCTTGGTACCGATCTTCAAAAACATCTCGAGACCAGAGATCGCCGTTAACCTGATATTTATCAAGGAGGTAGTCGCTTTGGTAGGTATATCGATCGACTTCGGAGTCATGGATCTTGCCGAACTCTGTGTAGCATCCCCATGGTTGTTCCGGGGTGTACGCCAGATCATGATTTTCCCATAAAAGCACTGATTCAGAGGCAATAAGCAATTCCAAGCACTCAAGTTCGGCATCGAAAGAGACATTTGGTTTAATCCACATGAGGATTTTTCGTATATTTCTTGAAGCATGTTTTCAGTCGGGTCAGGGCCACGGCTTGACCGCAAGAAATTAGGCCGCTGACATCAACGTTTATGATTCCTGTGATCCGAGGATCCGGACTCCTGTTCACTTTCAGGATATGTACTGGCATAAAAATCCCCCCAACGTAATTCCTCTGCCGCCAGGCCACCTCTTTCCAAAACTACTTGATACCACAGGCGGAGGCCGAGTGGCTGTATCTGCCAGAGGCCTTGCTCATTACGAGAGACCAATTTGAACGATGTCAACCGTCGTAAAACACTGCTTATGCCGCCCCGCGTGAGTTGGTGTCGAGCAATATATGCTCTGGCATAGAGATGACAAGTTGGCTCGCGGGTGATTGCATTGAATAACCTGCGTTGGCTTTGACTCAGGTGGAAAGCCTTCAGTATGTGTTTGAAATCATCATGCCTCAACATGTTCTCCTTGGGATCTTATTAGATTGCACGCAAGCGGCAATTTCTGCAAAAGATGTAATAACCCAGTATCGAGTCCCGACACTGCAGCAGATCGAGGATCCACTGTATGCATTCGCGACATGTGACCAGAGCTGGCTACGATTATTGTTGAAAACTTTTCAACGTCACCTAAATCGGCCACCGCTACTTCCACTTCGAACCCTTTATTGTTAACAAGCAGTTCGCCTTTGCCTACAAATGTCTTGTCCGCCTTCTTAGCTATATCAAGTACGGATGCAACAATAGATACATCGTCAGCAATAAGCGTAAGCCGATTAGGTGCTGGCGCTTGCGGGCCAACGAGAATCCTGGCGCCGCTTCTGCTTCGTACGCATATAAACTGCAGGGGCCGACAACTATTAGCCGATCTGCGAATTCTGACTTATAGAGTCTCATCAAAATCCCACAAGCAATCGTGGGGCATTTCCCACACGCACGGCCCAGTTCATCCGCTGCTGTCGGACCAACGCCTTATTGAGGTCGACGGTCCGAGTTTTGTTGCCGGCTGCCCGTGAATGTTCCCATGCTGTGAACACAGATCGTGCATCTATGTACTGACGCAATGCGTCTTCATCCATTTCAAGAATTTCTGTGGTCAATTCAGGAAACATCTATGACCCCAATGCCTTTCAGTCTGCGTGAAACCTCCTGTATATATCTATGAGGTATAGAACATTTTTACGCTACGGTCAATAAAACCCTTATAAATCAACATGTTGTTGCTGAGAAACAACGGATTGTTTATTGTGATTACAAAGCAGATTTTTTCCCTGGAGGATTTAGTTAGTTCTTGCTGTAACTAGCATAACGGTCTTGGTGGGCTGCTGTGTGACTATCAAACGGTCTGAGAGTGGGGGGCAGGAAGAGAATTAACCGGTTCATTAGCCGGATTGTTAACCGGTTACTCTGCGATGCAGAATTAATGACCGGTTATCAAAGTGTTTCGCATATTTACTAACCAGATGGTTTGTTGGCACGGGTATACATCGCATAAATGCTAACCAGGTGGTTTGTGTGTCCTGGTGCTACTTCGCATAAACACTAACCGGCACTTGGAATAGTCTCGCATAAATACAAACCAAGCGACCGTATGAATCGCCCCTGATTTTTTCACCGATGTAATATGTGGGGAGAACGTGGCTTGATTGCTTGATTGATTGCCCAACCGTCTGGCTATCAGACGGTCTTGATAGGGGGTGATAGAAAGGTGCGCAATCCGTTTTATCTGGACAGCGAATCCGGTTTTGACTGGACAGCAAATCCGGAACTGACTGGACACCTAA
>MHXL01000038.1:3849-5009 GCA_001824455.1 Desulfuromonadaceae bacterium GWB2_53_15 | reverse complement strand
GGCAAAGTCACGCGTACCTCTTTAGTTTCACCAGACTTCATGCCGATCAGTTGCTCCTCAAATTCGGGCATAAGCTGATGGGCGCCCACTTCAATCGAGGCGTCTTCGGCAGTGCTATTTTCTTCAGGGTGGTCAGCCACCGTAAAGGAGTAATCAACAGAAACAACATGGCCGTTTTCAGCACTAGAACCCTCATCCAGCGGGACAAGTTGAGCCATGTTCTCCTGCATGCGTTTTAGCTCACCCTCAATGCTGTCGGGGTTAAGAACGTATTTTTCCTTTGTGACCGTGAGACCGGTGCAATCCTGCAGCAGGATCTCGGGCATGATTTCCACCAGAGCGCTATACTTGAAGGGAGTTCCCTGCTCAAGGATATCGCTTTCGATAGTAGGGGAGTCAACAGGTTCGATTTTGTGATCGTTCAAAGCCTTGAAAAGGGTTTGGTCATAGAAGCGCCGCATGACTTCGTCACGCATGGTGTCGCTGTAGGAACGCTTGATAAGTTGCAGGGGAGCCTTGCCTGGGCGGAAGCCCTGGAGCTTGGCCTTTTTCTGGATGCCTGCATAGACCTTTTCGATCTCGGTATCGACCTGTTCGGCCGGGATTTCGATGTTGATTTTTTTTGTAACCGAGTTTATCGCTTCGACAGTAACCTGCATGGGAATAACCTTTCGTGATGAAATTGATGCTGAACCGGTTGCATTGAAATGTGGAGCTAAATGGTGCGAGAGAGGAGACTTGAACTCCTATACCTTTCGGTGCCAGATCCTAAGTCTGGTGCGTCTGCCAATTCCGCCACTCTCGCAAAGCATAATATTACGCGATCAATTTTGTTGATGCCGGTCAGTAATATGAAATCGAATATTGAAAAATATGGTAAAAATTACGCGCGGTCAAGGATTTTATTGCAAAGGGCTGACTTTTAGCCACCTGCCAGCTTGACCCGGTATCCTCGCGTCAGTAATTCCTGCAAAAGGGTGTCGCGGTGGTCTCCCTGGATCTCGATTACTCCTTCTTTGGCTGTGCCACCACATCCACAGCGTTTTTTCAGCGCTCCGGCCAATTCCTTGAGCGCCGAATCGCTAAGGGGGATTCCGGTGATGACAATGACTGTTCCGCCACCACGGCCCTTAACCTCCCGGCGCAGGCGTACCGTGCCA
>MHXL01000038.1:1146-3728 GCA_001824455.1 Desulfuromonadaceae bacterium GWB2_53_15 | reverse complement strand
CCAATCCCTGGAATACCTGAAGTCCCGGTCAATGGTCCTGTTTGATACCTTGGCGATCACCGGCAAGCGCCGCTTGAAGTGTGAATTCTGAACCTTTTTGTAGATGGTGTCGATGAACTCAGGGGCAATGCCGGTTGCGATCAGTTCCTCACTGGTCAGGCGCTGGTCCACCATCTTGTAGAGCAGTTCATCTACCTGACGGTAGGAAAACCCCAGTTCCTCCTCGTCGGTCTGGCCTGCCCACAGGTCGGCAGAGGGTTGTTTTTCGATCACCTCGGAGGGTACGCCCATGGCCTCGGACAGCTGCCAGATCTGCGTTTTGTAAAGGTCGCCGATGGGATTAAGGGCGCTGGCCATGTCGCCGTAGAGTGTGCCGTAGCCCAGCAGTAGTTCGGTTTTGTTGCTGGTTCCCAGCACCAGGGCTGAAAGAAGCGCCGAGTGGTCGAAGAGGATCGTCATGCGCTCACGGGCCATCTTGTTGCCGCGCCGCATGTTATCAGCATCGGGGAACATGTTGAAATAGGCATCGACCATGGGTGTTATGGGGACTACCGAAAAATTGACTCCACAGGCCTGCGCCACCAGCCTTGCATGGGCCTCGCTCTCCGGATTGCTGGACTTGTAGGGCATGCAGACGGCATGTACGTTTTCCGGTCCCAATGCCTCGGCGGCGATGAACACCACCAGAGCCGAGTCAATGCCGCCCGATAGTCCCAGTACCGCCTTTCTGACCCCCACCTTGTGCACCTCGTCCCGCACAAAGCCGACCAGTATCTGCCTCAATAGTTCGGTGTTAGCCGTCAAGCCCGCCATCACAGCCTCCTTTCCTGTCCGATGCGCCTGAGCTCCTGCATGGTCACGAACAGGTTCTCATCACGCAGCATGGGAGAGAAAATCCGCTCCCGGCGCAGAGCCCCTTCATCGACCAAGGCGCTGACGCTGTCTTCTTCCAATATCCTGGCCCGTATCAGCGACTCACCCGAAGGCGCGACGTACTCCGACCCGCCCCAGAAGTTGACGCCATCCTCGTAGCCGACCCGGTTGCAGTACAGAACCCGGCAGTTGAGAAACATGGCTGTGGTTGAGGTTAGCTGCTGCCACGCGCTGGCTGAGCCGAGTGTCTCGCCCTCAATTCCCCGTCCGGGGCTGCTTGACAGGCAGACCAGGGTGGTGGCGCCATCCATGGCCAGGATGTAGGAGGCCGACAGGTGCCACATGTCTTCGCAGATCAGCATGCCCATGCGGCCGAACTTTGTGTTGAAGGCTCGGAATTGCTCACCCCGCGCCAGGTAGCGCTGTTCGTCGAACAGTCCGTAGGTGGGGAGGTAGACCTTGCGGTGCAGGTGCCGAATAGCTCCATCTTCCAGGTAAAGGGCCGAGTTGAAGAACCGGTAGTCGGAGGTGACCTCGACAAAGCCCACGGCAATGGATATCTGACGGGAGAGCTCCAGCAGTCGCTTGATTTCGGGCGAGTCCAGCCGACGGGCCACTTCCGGTACCAGGTCTTTCAGGAAATAACCGGTCAGGGCCAATTCGGGAAAGATGACCAGGTCAGCCTTGGCGGCTATGGCCTGTCGGATGCGCTCCTCAATGAGCTCCAGGTTGTCGGCGACGCAGCCGAGCTTGGGTTTGATCTGGGCCAGGACGGCCGTGAAATTCATGATGTCTCCTTTGTCATAACTACAATAATAACTTAATACACAAGTTCAAATGCATTGACAATATGCTCAATCTTATGCTGGCCGTTGGTGGCAAGCAGAATGGCGATCACGTCGAAGCGTGCATTGGTATCATGCAGCCGGTTCTTGGAAAGCCAGGTCAGGGCCGCCTTGGATATCTGGCGCTGCTTGAAGGGGGTCACCGCCAGTTGCGGGACGCCGTAAGAAAGGCTGCGGCGGGCCTTGACCTCCACGAATACCAGGCTACTGTCAGTGGGGTCTCGGGTAATGATGTCCACCTCACCCCCCTTGCAGCGGAAGTTGCGTTCCAGCATTCGGTAGCCGCGGGCGGTCAGGAAGGCTGCGGCAACCTCTTCTCCCAACTTGCCGACGGTTATGTTATCTGCCGGCAACGGATCCGCTTGTGGTTGTGGGGCGACCTTGCCGAACCATTTCATGGCTGCTTGTCCAGAAAACCCTCATCATCAAAGCAGCCATCCGCGTTCAACCCGCGGATGCGATAGTACTTATCCAGTTCCTCCTCAAAACGCTCCCTGTTGATTGGATCAATTTGGATGCCATCACCGCTGCTGCCCGGTTCGTTGAAGAAGCGCTCCGGCAAGATATCATCCTTGCGGGAGAAACCATTGGAACAGTTGTAAAAGCGCTCGGTCAGGCAGATGCGCCTGCCGATCTCTTTCAAGCGCTGTGGAGAGTATTCGCTGCCGGTGGTGGCGGACAGCAGTTCGGCATACTCCTCCAGGCTGGCTCCGAAGAAAGAAAACTTGCAGGCAACCAAAGAGTCCACGGCGGCGTTCGTATCCTCGGTTATGGTGATGATGCGCGCCTTGCCGGAGAAGGAAAAACGGTCGGTCGGGACCGGTTTGCGCAGGATTTCATGAGAGATCGGGTAGGCCCGCAGAT
>MHXL01000038.1:0-1078 GCA_001824455.1 Desulfuromonadaceae bacterium GWB2_53_15 | reverse complement strand
GATGCGCGCCTTGCCGGAGAAGGAAAAACGGTCGGTCGGGACCGGTTTGCGCAGGATTTCATGAGAGATCGGGTAGGCCCGCAGATGGCAGCCGCCACGGTTGCTGGTGCAGTAGGCCAGGGCCATGCCATAGGCGCCGCGCGGGTCGTAGGCCGGCAGTTCAAGGGATTTGACGCTCATGGACAGTTCTGCGTTACCCAACTGTTCAGCCAGGCGCCGTGAGCCTAAGGCCAGCAACTGCCCCTCACCACGGCGCAGAGCCATGTCGCTCAACAGGGTGGGGATCTCTTGGGCGGATGGAAAGCCGCCGCGAATCTCGCCCCAAGCCGAAAGGGTGGCTGCGGCGGTGATGGTATCCAGGCCGAGGTCGTTGCAGATCTGGTTTGCCTTTACGATAGCCTGCAGGTCGTCCACATTGTTGAGCGCCCCGAAGTGGGAGACTGTTTCGTACTCCGGCAGGTGAGCGCCAGACTTTGTCGATTTCTTGCACTGAATCGGGCAGCCGTAACAGCCGTCCTTTTTTGGCGCACAGGCCTCTTTGATGGCCGGTCCGGAATAGTTGCCGGAATGCTCGAAGAAGGTTTTGCGAAAATTCTCGGTGGGAGCCATGCGGCGTTGTGCCATAAGATCAACCAGCACCGGGGTGCCGAATTCGGCAATTCCCAGCGGGCCGAAGATAACCGGTGAGGCCTTGAAGAGGCGCAGCACATCCTGGCGGGCCTTTTCGAACAGCTTGTGGTCGGCGATCTCGGTCTTCTGGTCGCCGTCGATAGTCACGGCCTTGAGGTTTTTGGCTCCCATGACTGCACCTAGCCCCCCCCGGCCGACCGAGTTGCCTTCTCCCATCATGATGTTGGCGAACAGGACGCGGTTTTCGCCAGCCGGACCAATGGCCGCTACGCTGCCGTGCCCCTTGAGGGCTGCCACTGTGGTGGGGATGTCGCTACCCCACAAGGTGTCTGCAGGCAGAATCTCGACCTTGTCGGGGCGGATCGACACAACCACCGGAGCAGCGCTTTTACCGGTGATCAAGAGCGCATCAAGTCCTGCAGCCTTCAAACGCCAGGCAAAACGACCG
>MHXL01000037.1:5346-6719 GCA_001824455.1 Desulfuromonadaceae bacterium GWB2_53_15 | reverse complement strand
CGGCCAATTCGGCGGCAGAAATTCCCCGAGTTCAGCCTATGCTGCATACAGCCCGATCTTCGGCAAGGACCTTACCGGATTGTATATTGGCGGACAGTTCTGGGACGGGCGGGCTCCAACCCTTGAGGAGCAGGCCAAGGGGCCATTTCTCAATCCGGTTGAAATGAACAACACCGTGGAAGGTGTGGTCCAGGCGGTCAGAAACTCAAACTATGCCTGGCTGTTCAAGCTGGTATACGGGCCGGATTCCCTGAATGATGCAAACTCGGCATATAACCTGATTGCAAAGTCCATAGCAACCTTTGAGCGCTCATATCAGGTGAACAGATTTACTTCGAAATACGATTTCTACCTGAAAGGCAAGGTTGCCTTGACCGCTCAGGAACAACGGGGACTTCAACTTTTCAACGGCAAGGGTAACTGTTTCGCATGTCATCCGAGCACATCGGTTGACGGGAAAACGCCGCCGCTGTTTACTGATTTTTCCTATGACAATCTCGGTATCCCGAGAAACATGGAATACCCTTTTTACCAAATGAATCCCAGCCCCTATCCTGATCTGGGTTTGGGCAAAATCGTCAACGATCCGGCGCAAAACGGCAAATTCAAGGTAATGACGCTCAGAAATATTGCCCTTACGGCACCCTATTCTCACAACGGCTATTTCAAGACATTGAAAGAGATAGTTCATTATTACAACACCAAAAGCATTACCGGAATGTGGCCTGCACCGGATGTCGCAGAAAATGTCAATACGACTGAGCTCGGCAATCTCGGGCTGAACGGTCAGGAGGAAGATGACATTGTAGCTTTTCTAATGACCTTGTCGGATAGTTTCGTGTGCAGATAAGGGAATTAACCAGAAAAAGCAGTTCACCACGGAGACACAGAGATACGGAGAAAAAATAAAGAATAAAATCGTTTGGTTATAACCTCGCTTGAGATTGTTGAACTTTATCTTTTTGGTGCTTACAAAAAAACTGATTTTCTCAATGATTTCCTCCGTGTCTCTGTGGTAGAAGTGTCTAGTACCATGTACCATCTAAATCTAACCCTAACCCCTCTAAATCTGGAGATTTAGAGGGGTTAGCCTCCTGCGAGCCGTTACCCGTTCAGCAGCTTCACCGTGGCCCTGCCGTCTGCATAATAATCGATGATGTTGTAGCAGCCGTAGTTCTGCTCGATATTGAATACACCATCCAGCGGCGCCCCGATGACGTTCAACAGGACGACCCGGTTGACCCCGCCATGCCCTACCACCAGGATCTCCTGCCCCTTGTGGCGCTCGATAATCTCCGCTATGACCGGCATGACCCGGGATTGAACATCCAGCAGATTCTCCCCTTGCGGCACCCGGTAGTTGACCAGGTCAG
>MHXL01000037.1:2021-5260 GCA_001824455.1 Desulfuromonadaceae bacterium GWB2_53_15 | reverse complement strand
CGACAGGTCGCTGGTGTAGCAGGCAGAGATTTTAGTTCCGGCAAGACGCTCTTTCAGCAGGTGGTACTGCTCCATCCCAACGTCGGTCAGAGCCACATCGGTCTGGCCGTTGTAGCGGGGCTGGTCGTAGCCTGCCACCTGGCCGTGGCGGATGAGGTGGATGCGGGTTGCAGGGGTCATGGAGTTCCTGTTGTTGCGCTTTTTGCTTGCGGAGGTTGCTGGCTTAAAACTTCATCGATCTTCTGCAGGAGATCATGGGACGAGAATGGTTTCTGAATATAGTTTGGGTTGTCCCCACGCATGTACTGATGGGCAATCATATCCTCGTTGTAGCCCGACATGAAAATTACCTTCAACCCGGGTTTGAGCGGTTTCAGCAGCTCATATAGCGCTGGTCCGCTTAATCCCGGCATGATCACATCGCTCAGGAGCAGATCCACGGCATCCCTGTTGGTTTCCAGCAGGGCTACAGCTTGCAGCGGTTCTTCAACCATCAGGACGGAATAACCTTGATCGGTCAACAGTTCATAGGCCAATTCCCTGACCATGGTGTTGTCTTCAACCAGCAGGATGGTGACATTGTGATGAAGTCGAGCCAGTTCCGGCACCCTGGGCGTGTCGTATATCCCCGCTTGTCCGTCCTGTCGGGGGAAATACACGGTAAAGGTGCTGCCGTGCCCTGGTTCGCTATAGACATTGACGTGTCCTTTGTGCTGCTTGACGATCCCGAACACGGTGGCCAATCCCAGGCCGGTGCCCTTGCCCGGCTCCTTGGTGGTGAAAAAAGGCTCGAAGATTTTGTCAAGAGTCTCCTTGTCCATACCGCAGCCGCTGTCGCTGACACTCAGTTTGACGTAAGGCCCTGTAGCGAGTTCGGGATGTGTCCTGGCTGATTCGTGCAGAACAATATTGGTTGTCTCGATGAGCAGGGCACCGCCCGTGGGCATGGCGTCCTGGGCGTTGACCGCCAGGTTCATGATGATTTGCTCGATCTGTGGGCGGTCGGCCATGATGCTCCCCAGATTGGGCGCAAGTTTGAGGGAGATATGGATGTCTTCCCGTATGGTGCGTTCGAGGATTGGACTGAAAGCCTCAAGTGTCCGATTGAGATCGATAATCTTCATCTCCAGAACCTGCTTGCGTCCGAAAGCCAGCAACTGGCGGGTCAGGTCGCGCGCCTTGCAGGCAGCGCTGATGATTCCTTCGATCTTTTTGAGGGTGAGTTCGTCCGTACCGCATGAAGCGCGCAGCATTTCGGCATAGACCATGATCGGAGTCAGCAGGTTGTTGAAATCGTGGGCCACGCCGCCTGCCAGGCGGCCGATGGATTCGATCTTCTGGGCATGCAGAAGGCTTTGGGACAGCCTTTCTTTTTCTTCTTCGGCTTGCTTGCGGTCGGTCAGGTCGCGCCAGGCGGTATGGAGAAGCCAGCGTTCGTGCATCGGGATGGCGGTCAACATGACCTCGACCGGCAGAGGGGTGCCGTTCATCCGGAGGTATAGCCATTCAAAGCGGTAACTGCCTTGCTCGTAGGCGTACAGCATCATCTCGTTCGCCTTCTCCGAGGAGCGTCTGCCGTCCGGCTGAAATTCCGGCGAAATATCACCGGGGTGGGTGTCGATAATCTGCAGTTTGTCTGTATAACCCAGGATGCGGAGCGTGGCTTCGTTGCAATCGATTATGGCGGTGCCGTCAATCAGCAGATTGGCGTCGCCGGACTTTTCAAAGAGCAGATGAAAGAGCTCTTCCTTTTGAATTAGCTCCTTTTCCGCCTGTTTTCTTTCGCTGATGTCCAGCATGACACCGACCAGTCCGCGTAGTGTTCCATCCTCGCGGAGCATGGTGGATTTGTAAAAGATCACGTCGTGAATCTTTTCATCGGCGTAGCGCACGGACGTTTCATATACCTGTGTACCTTTTTTCTGCATGAGGTCAAGATCGGCCTGGTGGTAAATATCGGCCAGTTTCTTTGGAGCAAGATCATAAACGGTAGAATGGATTATTTTTTCCTTGGGAAATCCCAGATAGCTGCAAAAAGCATCGTTGCAGCCGGTGTAGAAGCCGTTGCAGTCTTTGTAGAAGATCGGATTCGGTATGGTGTTGATGATATTGCCCAGCAGCTCTTCGTTTTCTTTAAGCTGGCGCTCCGTAGCCTTGCGTCGAGTGATGTCCTCGGCGATTCCGAGGAAGCCGCTGATATTGCCCTGCTCGTCGCGAATAACCGTCACCGTCAGGCTGACCATGAGCCGGTTGCCATCCTTGCGCAGATAGGTCCATTCGTGCTGTTCCGCGCCCACGTCGCGGGCGTGCTCCACAAACACCCTGAAACCGGCGACCGGTCTACCCAGTTCATTGCTCAGCTCTATAGCCCGCTCATTGATTTCCGAGGCAAGATGTATCGCCAGGGGCGTAAGTTGGCCGACCATCTCTTCAGCCGTATATCCCAGCATCTTTTCGGCGCCGCGGTTGAAGATGGTGATCAGGCCATCCTGGTCAGTGGCGATGATGGAAAATTCAGAGGCGGCATTGAGTACGGCTTGGAGTTGAAGGTTGGCCGAGGCCAGCGTCGTTTTGGTGGCTTCGAGCTCATGGATACGTTGCTGCAGCTCCGGATAGTAGCTTTTCCGGGCAGAGTGTTCACCCAGCCCGATGATCTGCTCCCGGCGGCTTTCCCAATCCTCTTCTTCGTTAGAGGGCTTGTTCATAGATGGCCTCAATGTCGGCCGCAGTCGGGCGACGGGGGTTCGTAACCATGCAGGCGTCCTTCATTGCTTTCCTGGCCAGTGCCGGGATGTTGGCCGCTGTCACTCCGACAGCCCTCAGTGAGGTCGTAATGCCGGCCTGGGTGCGGAGATTGTGAATTGCCCCGGTCAGGGCTGCCAGGCATTGCTCCGGAGTCAGGCCGGAGGCTGCAATATCCATGGCTACGGCAATATCCCGGTAGCGCTCAACTGCGGCCTGAAAATTATACGCGACCACATGGTCAAGAAGCAGGGCGTTGCATTCTCCGTGGGGCAGATCAAAGAACCCGCCCAAGCTGTGGGACATGGCATGTACGGCGCCCAGGCTGGCATTGGAAAAGGCCAGTCCCGCCTCCAGGCTGGCGAGCATCATGGCGTCGCGTGCTGCCAGGTTATATGGCTCGGCGATGGCGGTCAGGAGGTTCGAGCTGATCAGGCGTACGGCCTGCAGGGCGTGCAGATCGGTCAAGGGGGAACTGGCGTTGGAGACATAGGCCT
>MHXL01000037.1:524-1933 GCA_001824455.1 Desulfuromonadaceae bacterium GWB2_53_15 | reverse complement strand
CGGAATTGGTGATGATGGCGAACTGCGAGACGTCCGCCGAACTTCCGGCGGTGGTCGGGATACAGATCAGGGGGGGCATGGGATGCGCCACCTGATCGACACCCTCGCATTCCAGGATGTGGCACTGATTGGTACTGACGATGCCGATCCCTTTGGCGCAATCCATGGGGCTGCCGCCACCCACTACGATGATGGCGTCACAGCCCGAGTTGTGATACAGCTCCGCTCCGCTCATGACTTCCGAGTCTCTCGGATTGGAGGAAACTGACGAAAACAGGACGCTTTCAATACCAGCCTTATCCAGGCTGGCGATGACCCGCCCTGTCCAGCCGGCGGCAATCACGCCGGGGTCGGAGACCACCAGCACCCGGCGGGCTTCATAGGTGCGGGCATACTGCCCGACAAGGCCCAGTGCGCCGCTGCCGTAGACGATCTCCGGATTGACGAATTTCCGTATCGGTGAGGTGTATCCCATAGTGTTCTCCCCATTATGCAGCGAGATCAACTTCACATGTTATTCCGATTACAGATCAAAGCGCCTCTTCGTTGGCTCGTCTTCGGTTCCTCAACATACTGAATGTATGCCTCCGTCGCCTCAATCCTCGCCGCCTTGACGGCATCTTTGATTTGAAATTGGTATTACAGTGTCGGCACTGCTAATGAAAATGCAGTCGGCACAATATGGCACAACTCCAAGTGCTTGAACAGCGGGAATTATGCTTTTTGAGATGGTTCAATCAAACTAGATCTTATCACCCTTCAGGTCACAGGCAAACAGCTTGCCGGCACCGCGCGAGGCGCAGAAATCGCCGCACATGGTGCAGGTGGCCTCATCCTCCGGGACCCGGCTGGCGCGGATGGCGCGGGCGTCCTCGGGATAAAGCGCCAGTTCAAACTGTTTATCCCAATTCAGGTCGCGGCGCGCCTTGGACATCTGCTTGTCCCGCTCGCGCCCCTTCTCGGGATACTTGTTCATATCGCCGATGTAGGCCGCGATCCTGGCCGCCTTGACCCCGTCCCGCACATCCTGTTCCGTGGGTAGCGCCAGGTGTTCGGCCGGGGTGATGTAGCAGATCAGGTCGGCTCCGAAGCGGCTGGACTGGGCTGCGCCAATGGCGGCGGTGATGTGGTCGAAGCCGGGCGCCACGTCGGTTGTAATCGGTCCCAGCATGTAATAGGGGGCGCCTCCGCTCATCCGCTTTTGAAGCTGGATGTTGCCCTCGATCTCGTCCAGCGGCACATGTCCCGGCCCTTCCACCAGCATCTGGCAGCCCATATCGCGACCGATCTCGGCCAGTTCGCAGTTGAAGAGCAGTTCCTGGATCTGGGCCCGGTCCGAGCTGTCATGGATCGCGCCGGCCCGGAGGCCGTTGCCCAGCGACAGCACCGTGTCGTACTTTTTCAGGATC
>MHXL01000037.1:0-448 GCA_001824455.1 Desulfuromonadaceae bacterium GWB2_53_15 | reverse complement strand
CCCCCTTGCTGACCAGGCCGCCATAGCGGTAACCCTGCTTGCGCAAACGTTCGATTGTGCAGAGGTTGATGCCGCAGTGCACCGCCATGAAAGCCATGCCGTCAGCGCACTGCTGCTCGATCAGGTCGAACAGCATTTCCTCGTCCAGCTTGTTGGGGTCGCCGTATTTGCGGGCCGCCTCGCAGAAGGCCTGGTAGAGCGGCACATTCCCCACCGGCAGGTCCACGGCGGCGATCACTTCGCGCCGTACCCGGTCCAGGTCGCCCCCCACGGAAAGCTCCATCAGGGTGTCGGCCCCGGATTCCTGGGCGGCCCGCGCCTTGGCTACCTCGGCACCGTAATCGATGATGTCGGAGGAGGTGCCGATGGAGGCGTTGACCTTGGTGCGCAAGCCCTTGCCGATGCCGGCGATCCGCGCCGGTTTGCGATTGTGGTTCCAGGGGATGAC
>MHXL01000036.1:301-6055 GCA_001824455.1 Desulfuromonadaceae bacterium GWB2_53_15 | reverse complement strand
CTCTCGCAGGGCGCTGACCTCCACGGCATCACCGACCTTGGTGCCGGTGCCGTGGGCCTCGAGCATGCCGATGCTCTGCGGGGTGACGCCGGCCCGCTCATAGGCGTCAAGGAGGGCTTTTTTTTGACCGCCGGCACTGGGGGCATAGATGGCATCACCTTTTCCGTCGCTGGAGGAGCCGATGCCGCGGATAACGGCATAGATGTTATCCCCGTCCCGTTCTGCGTCAGCCAGGCGCTTGATGACCACGATGCCGAGTCCTTCGCCCAGGATCGTGCCGTCGGCGGAGGCATCGAACGGTTTCGCGTTTCCGCTGGGAGAAAGCGCCGGGGTCTTGCTGAAGCACATGTACATGAAGATGTCGTTGAAGGTGTCGATCCCACCGGTGACAACCATGTCGGCCTTGCCCGTGGCCAACTCCATGCTGGCCAGGTGCAGGGCGCTGAAGGAACTGGCACAGGCTGCATCAACGACGCAGTTGGTTCCGCCCAGGTCGTACTGTTTGCTGATCCGTCCGGCAACAACGTTGCCGAGCAGGCCGGGGAATGAGTTTTCCTGCCAGGGTACATAGGAGTCGGCGATCCGCTCGACCACATCTTCGGCGACCGCATCAGCCACGCCCGCTTCTTTCAGCGCTGCCCGCCAGATGGGGTGGCCAAGCCGGGCGCCTAAGGGGATCACCAGCTCAAGGGTGCCGGTGACGCCCAGGATGACACTGGCCCGGCTGCGGTCATAGTCGCGCTCCGGTCCGTAGCCGGCATCTTTCAGTGCGTGGCCGGCTGCAACCAGGCCCAGCAGCTGGGAGGTGTCAACCGCCTCCAGGATATTGGGCGGAATGTTGAACTCCATCGGGTTGAAGGGAACCGGTGAGATGAAACCGCCGCGTTGCCCGTAGGTGTGATCCGGGGTTTTCTGGTCCTGGGAGTAGTAATCCTCGGTGCGCCAATGGGTAGCGGGGATGTCGGTGATGGCATCGATGCCCTCGCGGATATTAGCCCAATAGGCGCTGGGGTCATTGGCCTGCGGAAAAAGACAGCCGATGCCAATGATAGCCAGCGGGGATTCGCTGGAGGAGCGGTCCGGTTTAACTGTATTCTTTTTCACCTAAGGTACTCCTTGATGTGGGCAATTTCGAGCGGCTTTGTGGGCAGATTCTCCGGTGTGATCCGGATTCCCTGGCAGCGCAGGGCGTTGACGCGGGTCAGCACGGCGGCGCCATATAGGATGTTGAGGGCGACCGAGACCACCTTGCGCTGGGCAGGCGCTTCCAGCACGGATGCACTGGCCCATTCGTTAAAGGCGCCCATGGCAGGGCCGCACCAGATCTGGTAGTCGACCTTGCGGGAAAGCTCGCCGTCCTTTGCCCAGTGTGCCGCCTGTCCCAGGTACCAACGGAAAACCAGGGCCATGCGGTGCTTGGGATCCCGGTCGCCCCGCTCTGCCTGGCGCGGGTCGCGCTTGATGAAAAAGGCGCGGGTGGCCTGCCAGATATCTTCCAGCGGGGCATGGAACATGGTCTTTTCCAACTTTTCCAATTCAGCGGGAGGGATTTCGGCCAGGCTGCCGTAACTGCGGTATAGTTCATACAGCTTGGTGGCGCGCATGGGGAACATGGTGCCCCGTTTAAGGACTTGGACAGTTACTCCCATCTCGAACATATCGGCGGCCGGGGCCATGGTCACGTCGGCCTGGCGTGTTTCCGCCAGCATCTCGCGCACTACGTCGGAGGTGCCGGATTCGACGCAGGCTTGATGGGCCGAACCGACCATGATGTAGGCGGCGCCCATGGCAAAGGCGGACACGGCGGAAGCCGGGGTGGAGATGCCGCCGGCCAGCCCGACGCGCAGTTTTCGGCTGTAGCCGTGGGTGGCTGTCAATCGTGCCGCCAGGGAGAGCAGGGTTGGGAAGAGGGTGTTGGCCGGCCGGTTGTCGGTGTGACCACCGGAATCGGCCTCGGCGGTAACTTCCTGGGCCATGGGGACTTGAGCGGCCAGTTCGGCCTGTTCCCGGGTAATTGTGCCGCTGGCAACCAGCTCCCGGAGAAATTTGTCGGGAGCAGGTGAAAAGAACCTAGTGGCCAGCTCTTCGCGGGAAACCTTGGCGATGATCCGGTTGGGGGTGCTAATGCTCCCGTCAGGGGCACGATGGATGCCATGGACCCGGTAACGCACAAGCGAAAGGGTCAGTGCCAGGAAGGCAGAGGCCTCCACGAGATGAACACCTTTGCGGATAAACAGATCAACCAGTGCTTCTTCCAGGTCTGGTTCTTGGGGTGAGTGGATCAGGTTGCAGCCATAGGGTAAATTTCCGTTAGCGAGGCGATCAATTGCCGCTTCCACCGTGGCAAGCGGCAGTCCGGCTGCCCCGAAAAAACCGAGCATGCCAGCCTGTCCCAGTTCTTCCGCCATGGCCACGGAGCTGATCCCCTTGGCCATGGATCCGCCCAGGTAAGGGTAACGCAGCCCCAACTCCGCACAGAACTCGGGGTCACCCAGATTTTCAGGGATGCAGGGGGGGGCATAGCCTGCCAGTGGCAAGGCGTCGTCTGACGGCTTGTCGCATCCCATTAGGCCATTGCCGCCTGATTCAGGAAGGATGTTTCCATTCCTGTTGACCATGTAGACCGGCAGGTGGATCGAACGCAGGGCCTCACTCAAGCTCATCGGCTGATCTTGCCGTGGCGATGGAGCAGCCTGCCACCAACCGATGTAGCTATGTTCTGCGGGGTAAGCACTAACGCTGCCCCTTGTCTGATACGGTCTCAAGCCGGGATCTCCTGTCGTGAAAATAAGATTTCAAGAGTTAAGTACTATGGCCAGATGAGGAAAAGAGGCGGTGGACATGTGCACTTCATGTTAAAAAACAGCTGGTTCTCTGTTGAGCAGCTTAAATGGACTGGTAGTAATTTTATCAAGTTTAACCAGACATTTTTATCTGAAATCGCAACAAAATGCAACACAAAGGCTGTTATGTTGCATGGCATGAGCTATGTACGGCTACTAACCGGCTAATAACATACCGGTTTCACCTGGTATTGAACGTTTGTGTGTGAGGTGTAGCCGGCAAGTGGCAGGTTGCATGCTTGTCATTACGTTGCAGGTCTGAAAAAACATTTATCATTGTGCCGATTCAAAATAGATAGCCGAGTCCACCCAGAATTACGTCGGTATCCATATTATATTTGGTGATGATACGGTTCCATGATGTTCTGATTGCCCACTGCGGGTGAAGCCGATAGCTGCCGGTTAATGTGAAAATACCGGACAGAACCCTGTTTCTGGTCTTGCCATTGATCAATTCATGGTACTGTTCGATGGCAAAATACCCGCCGCCACCGACACCGAGAACCAGCCGGTCATCAAGGAACGGCCGTACCGCCCAGAGTTGCGTGGTTACGCCGTTGCGCCGGATCAGGTGTTCGTCGCCTTCGTAGAGCCAGGCGACTGTCCAGTCCAGATTACGTGCCAGCCCTCTTCTGTATTCTATGCTTGTGGCAATATCCTGTGAGGTGTCGAGTGTGTTTGTGATGGTCTGGCCGAGGAAAACGGTTACTTCATTGGCCGTGGTCTTGTCCTTTTGGTGTATTTCCTTGTCGCTTGGCTTGGGCGCAGAAGGTTGTTCCAGTTGATAACCGATTCCGGCGACTGTTGACAATGTGTCGAATTTTCCGTCAATTCCAACCCAGTTGGCCCGCAGTTGAAACAGCCAACGGCTTTCCGTGTATAACGTTGCAGAAAGACTGAGCGCGCCCCCCCAGCCACGATCATTTATAGAAGAACCATCGGATGCCTTACTGGTGGTGTCGAAAAAATAATAGGGTCCCACTCCGGCTGCCAGTGAAAGCCTCTGGTCAAGCATTGTTGTCTGTGCCCAGAGTTGAATGGTATTGCCGTCTCGATGATGATTGATAAAATGTCCTTCGTTCAGGTAAGAAATGCTGGCGGCAATATGTTCTCCAAGCGCCTGCCTGTATTCAAGCTGCCATGAGTACGAAAAGTTACGCGCGGCGTTGTTTTCTATGGCTCCGCCAAGCAGAAAGAATTCCTGCGCTTGCGCCGTGCTGGCTGCAAAGACGAAAGCAATGAGCAATAGGGTCAAACGCATTTCGATTTCCTGAAGTCCTTTATTCGTTCTGTATAACAATGAAACGGCCAGGATACCCCTGGCCTGCATTCCTGTGCTGTCGATGTCAAGGCTTGTCCGTATAAGGTCTAGTGTACCGGTAAACTGCAAAATAGCCATGCGTCTGGCCGTATTTGCAGGCCACCTGCCTGGGTGCTGTTTTTTGATTGTGTTTGTCGTGAAGGTCTTTGCGGGTGATGCGTACTCAGGTTGTCGGTTCGTGAGGCTATATAATCAGGATCCCCAGGAGCTGACCCTGATAAGCACGCTACCCTTTAAATTCGGGAAGATTTGTGCTATTAATGTAGCCATGGATGATATTCTTGAAAACTACCGCCACCTGGTGGCACGCGTCGATGCGCTTTGCCACGGGATAGAGAAGGCTTTGCGCGAGCACATCACCTGCTCTGAGGGGTGCAGTACCTGTTGCACTTCGATCACGCTCTTCCCGGTAGAAACAGCCGCACTCAACATTGCCCTGGATGTCATGCCGGCTGAAGAGGCGGACAATATCCGCAGTTACGTGTCGGAACATGCCGATGATGAACGCTGTCCGCTCCTGCATCATCAACGCTGTCTGCTGTATGCTGCCCGGCCGATCATCTGCCGCACCCATGGTCTCCCCATACTTTATACGGAAAATGACCAGCAGCGAGTGGATTGCTGCCCTCTCAACATGGAACAGTGCGAGTCCCTGCCAGGGTCGGTTGTGATTGACCTTGATCGCCTTAATTCCGTGCTGGTCGCAGTTAACGCCCTCTTTCTTTCCCAGACGGATAACCCTGCGGAACTTCCGGAACGTCTGTCAATTGCGGAAGCCCTGACTGGAGGGGTCTTTGTTTCCAACAGGTAATCAAAATGAGACAGTTGATTTGTAGGGGCGATTCTTGTAATCGCCCAACTGCTGGGCAAACACAAGGTTTGCCCCTACATCAATAAAAGGTCATCCAGATTGCATAAACCTTTCCCTTGTCCGCCCAAAAAGGCATATCCATGCTTTCCATAACGCTGAAAAAGAACGAAGACCGTCGCATCAAGGCTGGCCACCCCTGGGTGTTCAGCAATGAGATCGCTGATATCAAGGGTGAGCGCGAGTCGGGTGTTGCAGCTGAACTGTTCGATGCAGGCGGCGCTCTGGTCGGTTGCGGCTATTACAACCCGCATTCACTGATTGCCGTGCGATTGCTGGCGCGGCAGCGGGAAGACATCGACACCGTCGAATTCTACGAGCAGCGCCTGCGTGCGGCACTGGGTCATCGACGGGTGCTTTATCCGTCGCTTGCCACCTTCCGTGCCGTCTATGGAGAGAGTGATTTTCTGCCCGGTCTGGTGGTTGATAAATACGGAGATTACCTTTCGGTGCAGTTTCTCTCGGCCGGCATCGAACAGCGGCGGGATCTGCTGCTGGATGCGCTCCAGAGGGTATTTGAGCCGCGGGGCATCATTGCCCGCAACGATGTCTCGGTACGCACCTTGGAAGGGTTGGAGGAGCGGGTCGAGGTCCTGCGAGGTGACATTCCGGATCTGGTCGAAATGGAGGAAAACGGTCTGCGTTTCCAGGTTGACCTGCGTAGCGGACAGAAGACGGGCGGATTTCTCGACCAGAAGCAGAATCACCTGCTGTTGAAGGAC
>MHXL01000036.1:0-256 GCA_001824455.1 Desulfuromonadaceae bacterium GWB2_53_15 | reverse complement strand
GGCTGGTCTATTTATGCAGCCCGGGGCGGCGCAACAGAGGTTGTCGGTGTTGATACATCGCAGGGGGCGGTTGATCTTGCTACAGAGAATGCAAGACTCAACGGCTATTCCGCTGCATGCACCTTTAAAAAGGCGGACATTTTCGACTTTTTAAGGGAGATGGAAAAAAAGGGTGAAAAGTTTGACGTCATTGTCCTTGACCCGCCAGCCTTTGTAAAGAGCAAAAAAGAGCTTGCCGATGCGGTTCGAGGATACC
>MHXL01000035.1:3281-6168 GCA_001824455.1 Desulfuromonadaceae bacterium GWB2_53_15 | reverse complement strand
GTCTTTGTCAGCCAGTACCCGGTAGACTTCAAAGCAGCAACGGAAGAAAAAAACACGCCTGACTTCGATTTTGCCAACCGGTTCGACTTCCGATCCAGCTATGTCATGCCGGTAGTCAGCTGGGGCAAATCCATTGGCGTACTCTGCATTGACCAGGACCATCCCGACGAGGTACTGGGGGCGCAGGCCAAGTCGCAACTCGCAGATTTTACAGGCTATATTGCCGACCGTCTCGATAAAGCACGCATATATCACCAACAGATACAGCTGGCACGTCGGCTGGAGGAATTCAAGGCCCGTGAAGCAGCCGGCATGATGGTCAGGTCGGCGGTGCGACTGGTCGAGAAGGTCTCGCTGGCCTCGGTATTGGTTCCAACCATTGGGGCCGACACCGGCCGGGGTTCGTTGGCCATTCTGGCCAGCTATTCCAAGGATGCCAACCTGAAAACCATTTATGATCAGCAGGGCGCCATCGATCTGCAGAAGGGCAAGTCACTCATCTCCCAGTACGTGAACGATGAAGCGGTGATTACCGACGAGCGCTTGCTCAAACCGCTCTTCATCGCCGACCTCACCAAGCACAACCTCCAAAAGCGGGCGCTGACAGAATCCATGGCTCTGCGCTCAATGTATGTCGTACCACGTTTTGCTCCCGGCAGCCGGCGGATCATCTGCCTCTTGAACTATTACTCCCACGAATTGTACCGCTTTTCAGATTTTGAGATGGGGCTTCTGCAAACCCACGCCGAGATGGTGGAACGGGTCATCAGCGAAGTGGGCGGCGAGCATCTGGAGATCCGCGCCCTGTCGGAGATCACCGACCTGCTTAACGAGCGCACCGAAAGCCTGCAGCCGTTTCTGACCAAGGTGCTCTCCAAGGCCACTGAACTGATCGGGGCCGATACCGGCAGCATTGCTCTTGTCACGGAACGCAATGGAGTGAAGTGGCTGGTGGTGGAAGACGAAGGGGGTGCCATCGTCGGCGCAAAAAACAAAGAGTGGCTCAAAAAGTATATACCCCCCTTCCTGGTAGGCAGCGAGGAGCTTCGCCCCGAGGAACGCAGCCTGACCGGCTATGTGGCACACACCAAGCAACCGAAAATCATTGCCCGGGTAGAAGAGGAACAGCAAGCAGGAGGATTCCATCGCTCCATGAGCGATCTGCTGAAAAGCGAGATTGCTGTTCCAATCATCTGCGACGACGAAGTAATCGCCGTAATCTGCCTCAATTCGCTGCACTATGATTATTTCCGTGAAGAGCACCGCCGCATTCTGCAGATCATCGGCAGCCTCACCGCCCGCCACATCTCCGACCTGCAGCGCATTGAAGGCCTGCAAAGCGAGGTAAACCGCCTGGCGAGCGACGTGGCCTACAAGGATCCGCATGTCTCCTCCTACCGCCTGGGGAACATCATCGGCAACAGCCAGACCTCCCAGGCCGTTGTCGAGTTCATCAACACCGTTTCGCCGCCACTTTTCAACCGGATCACGTTCTGGAACCGCAACAGCCTCCAGGAGGCCACCATCGGCCTGCCTTCCATCCTGGTGACCGGCCCCACCGGTTCAGGCAAGGAATTTTTCTTCAACAATCTCTATAACAAACTCAACGAATTTTACCGGCTGCACATCAATCCCACGGGCGAGCTGCCGGTAAAAAAGACCAATATTGCCGCCTACGCCGGTGATTTGACCTACTCGGAGCTGTTTGGTCACAAAAAAGGCGCCTTTACCGGCGCCTATACCGACCGGCGGGGCATTCTGGAGGAGACCATCGGGGGAATCGTCTTTCTGGACGAGATCGGTGATGCCGACCCCAAGACCCAGGTGCAGCTGCTCCGCTTTCTGGACAATGGCGGTTTTGTCCGTCTGGGTGAGAACACGGAACGCTTCAGCCGCGTACTGCTGGTGGCCGCCACCAACAAGGACCTGCAGGTCGAGATCGCTGGCGGGCGTTTCCGCGAAGACCTTTACCATCGCCTGGCCGAGCTCTCCATCCGCCTGCCATCCCTCAACGAACGGCGCGAGGACATCCCGGACCTGTCGGTTCATTTCCTGGGCAAGCTCTATCGTACCTATCGTGGCGAGGATGAACCGCCCGACAAGCCTCCGGTGCTGGCCAAAGAGGCAAAGGAGCTTCTCACACAGTATAACTATAAGGGCAATATCCGCGAGTTGCGCAGTATCCTGCTGCGGGCGCTTTTCTTCCGCCGCAAGAACGTCATTACAGCAGAAGCCATCGCCATGGCCATCGCTGGTATGGGGACAGGTACCAGCAGCCAGCAGGTTCCCGCCACCCATGATCTGGATGAGCGCCTGGCAACCGACATTTTAGAAAGGATAGCAACGGGGGGTGATTTCTGGACCGATGTCTACGAGCCTTTCAGTCGCAGCGACATCTCACGGGAAACAGTGCGGCTGGTAATCGACAAGGCGCGGGGTTTGGCAGGCAAGACCATGCCGGCCGTAGCGCGTTACTTGAAGGCGTTGGGGGATGTGGCTGATCCGGAAGAGGAGCAGCGACTGCTATTCAAGTTTAAGAATTTTCTCTACAAGACTGTCAGAATCGGTTGAATCACGCACCTGATACTGAAAGAGGCCGGGCACCATTTAGTGCCCGGCCTCTTTATTTATATTTAACGGAGTTTTGCAGGGATCATCTCATGTCAGGGGGCGGTCCATGTTTGCGTACCGGGACCGCTGTGACACGCATTGTTTGGCAAACTGCTGTGGCTGCAGGTAGAACCGGTGCCTCTGGCAGCGTTAGGTGTAATGCCGGTGACTGTCTGGGTAGAGTTGGTCTGCGTGTTCCCGGACAGCCTGTTCTTGTTGGGACCATGGTTCAGCCCGGAACCTGAACCAGCTGCATTCGTAACAGTCCTGCCAGTGG
>MHXL01000035.1:504-3143 GCA_001824455.1 Desulfuromonadaceae bacterium GWB2_53_15 | reverse complement strand
AGGACCTGCAGTTGCCCAGGCCGTTGCCGGCAGCCAGGGGATCGGCAAGGGTATGGCACGCCATGCAGTCCGGGGCCGTGCTTGCCGCCGCAGGATAGGCTGAGGCGCTTGTGCCCAGGTTATGGCAACCGCCACTTCCCGACAGGCAGGAGGACGATGCGGCGACATTATGGACAAGGTACGGCACGCTGTGGGCACCGGAAACTTCCAGCAGACCATTGATATGCAGGGCCTTGCTGACAAAGATGTTGGCGTAGCTGTTGCCGGCCGCGTTGATGTTTGCGTGGCAACTGCAGGTGGCACCGATAGTTGCCGTACCAGGGAAGCCGGCCGGGATGGTAACTGCGGGATGCCCCGAAACTGCTGTTGGCGGGAAACCGTGACAGGTACCGCAGCCCGTTGTTGTAAGGGTTGCCGGCAGGATGATGGTTCCCCACACCGGAGACAGGTTTGTGCCGGTGCTATCCCCGCCCGGCATCTTGGCACCGTGGCAATAGACGTTGGCACACTGACCGGTGGTATCATTGAAAGATGATGCCGTACCGCCACCAGCCACAAGTAGCGCTCCGCTGCCGAAGACGACCGGATTGCCACGCCCGGTCGCCGTGCGGGCCTTGGCCCGGACTTGATGGTCAACGGTTCCCAGGCCAAGGCCGGTATGACAGTCGGCACAAGCCAGCGTCATTAGCGCCAACTTGCTTGAGCTGGCATGCGGTCCGTGAGAAGCGGCAATATCCGGATAACTCGTTCCAGCCGGCGGGTTGGCATGACAGGAGGTGCAGCCGCTGGAGGTCACAATCGGGTCGCTCAAATGGCAGGTCAGGCAGCGCGGAATCAGCTTGCCGCCCAAGGTGGTAACATCAGCCGCAACCTGATGACATCCCAGACAATACGCGGAGTTGGTACGGGCCGTGCTGTTGTGGTTATTGTAGGGCAGCGCATGCGGGGCAACACCGGCACCGCCGGAATGGCAGGTCCTGGCCTGACCCAGACCATTGGTAAAGCTTGCGCTGAAACAGCTGGGGGCCGCCGGGAGCGGAGCAGTGCGCCCCTGAGTGACATCATGACATAAGATGCAGGCATTGGCGATATTGCCGGCTGTCCGGTGGCTAAAGATTCCGCTGCCCTGCCAGTCGGTGGGATGCGCCTTGGCAAAGGTGTGGCAACTGGAGCAGGCTATGGTCGTGACGCCGCTGGACAGCGCCAAACCATCAAATTTGGTGCTGCCGCTCACACCATGGCAACTTTGACAGACCCTCAAGTCCTGCTTCGCAATCCCGCCGTGGACGGTTGCCGCAACTAAAGGCGGTGCATACGGTATCTGATGGAAATGGCACAGGGTGTTGTTGAAGCAACCCGCAACCCCGGTTGTCGGGTTGGGCGGCGCCACGGTCGAATTGGCCCCGGCGGTATGACAGATGGAGCAGGTGGCTGCATTGCCGGGGTCGGTCGTGGTATGGGTCGAAGCGCCTGCCAGCGTGGATGACCAAGGCTTTGCCGGATGCGGCGACGATATAAACAGGCCGTGGCAGCCCAGTGTGTTCATGCACGCTGGCGGGGTTCCATTATTGAAGGTCGAACCATGGCAGAGCTGGCAGGCTGAAAATCCTGTAGTTACGCTGGGGACCCCCTTTGCTGCCGCTCCGTGCTGGGCAGCGGCGCTCCAACCGGCAACGTGTCCCTCTACTCCGTGGCACATGGTGTTGTTAAAGCAACCGGTCAATCCGGCCCGCTCACCTGCCCGCGGCACTCGCGTTGAATTGGCTCCGGCCGTGTGACATACGGCGCATTGTCCGGCATTTTCGGTATCGGTGCTGGTATGAGTCGCTCCACCGCTTGTCGAGCGCCAGGGGCGGGGCGCGTGCGGGGCGGCGACGGCAGCGCCATGGCAACCGGCTGTATTCAGACAGCTTTGTCCGGCAGCCCCGCCAACATAATCAGCCCCATGACAACTGACACAGGCCCCGAATGAACTGACCGGGCTATTGATCCCATTGATCGTGATACCGCCCGCGGCTGCCTTGGCAGCCGCGCCATGGGCGCCAGGGGCATTCCAACCCGCTGCATGCCCTTCCATGCCATGGCAGAGGGTATTGTTGAAACAACCGGGGGCCGTTCCAGCCGGGGGCGCTGGTGAAGGCGTGCGGGATGAATTGGCGCCGTTGGCATGACATACGGCACAGGCCGCTGCATTGCTGACGTCGCTCGATGCATGGGTACGGGCGCCGGTATTGCCGACATCTCGCCACGGGGTGCGGGCATGGGCCGCCAGGACACCGGCGCCATGACAACCGTCGGTATTGAGACAGGATTTCTTTGCCATGCCCCCCAGGAAATCTAACCCGTGACAGATCTGGCAGTGGGCAAATCCGCGAATCCCGCTGGAGACAGCCTTGGCGGCCGCTCCATGTACATCCGCCGCGGCCCAACCATCCGGATGACCCGATGGCCCGCCAGGGTGGCAGGCAATGCCGCTACGTGACGCGCTGAAACAGCTCACCTTGCTGATGCCGCCGTCCAGGTCCTTGCCGTGACATTCAAAACATGCACTGGGACCGGCCAGATAAGCCGAGGGGTGATTTCCGCCCACATTTGCGACCGCCCAGGCGGTTGGGTGCTTGCCGGTACGCGGGTCGATA
>MHXL01000035.1:0-498 GCA_001824455.1 Desulfuromonadaceae bacterium GWB2_53_15 | reverse complement strand
GCCCTGTCGTTACCTGTGGAACAAGCCGAAGCAACCAGGAACAGACAAGCAACCAGTACGGATTTGAGCACACTCTTCATAACAGAGATCTCCCTCAGTGGTGGCATGCCACACAACGCTCATTATTGCTTCTGCCATGGCAACGATAACAACCGGCCGGATCGAGTTTACCCTCTATTTTGTGCAGGGTCATGAAATTGCCGCGATGCGGCATCTCCCGGTCGGGGCGATAGCCATATCTGGTGGAAGGCTTCATTTCAACCTGGTTGGTATGGCAATCGCTACAGAATGAACCCTTGTGGCAGGTTGCACAGAGACGGTCGTCAGAGGCAGCATAGAAGCGGTGATTGTTGATAAAGGATGCGGAATGATTGAAGGCAGAGAATGGTTTCATTGTCCCTTTCTGCTGGTCTTCATGGCATTCGGAACAGCTGGCCTGCTGACCTGCCGCCAATGATTCGGGGTGGTAGGCAGCCACAACCGGAATGGCACTCATCT
>MHXL01000034.1:5003-6539 GCA_001824455.1 Desulfuromonadaceae bacterium GWB2_53_15 | reverse complement strand
TCCTTCAGGAGATCCACTCCCATACTTCGTTTCCTTACGTTGCCGTAATTGATGAGCTGGTTGTCGGCTATGTCTGCCTGATGTCGCTCTTTGAGGATGCGCAGATACTGAATATCGCCGTGGCACCCCAACAGCGCGGTAAAGGCATTGCCAGGAAATTGCTGGAGCTGGCTGTCAGCACTGCCCGTGAGCGTGGGGCCGAAGTCCTTGCGCTGGAAGTACGCGAGTCGAATGCTGCTGCAATCAAGATGTATGAGGATTTCGGTTTTGTGCGCTACTTTGTGAGGAAGGGTTATTACGAGGGTAAAGAAGATGCGTTGTTGATGGAGAAGATACTGAATTAAAATGAGTGGTGTTAAAACTTTACAGATACAGGAGCAAACATGCAGTTCACATCTATGATCCTTTCCAATGCCGAGGTCTCGCCCGGCTACTGGCGGATGCGCATGACCGCCCCGCCTGAGTTCGCCTCAGCCACCCCAGGGCAGTTCGTGATGGTGCGAGTGAACGCTGCCATCGATCCGCTGCTGCGCCGGCCGTTCGGCGTGTTTGATGTCGGTGTCCATATCCCTGCCCATAGCGGCGCTGTGGCGCAGCCTTACCTGGAGATGCTCTACCGGGTGGGGGGGAAGGGGACTGCCATGTTGTCTGCCCTGCATGAAACCGACCTGCTGGATATTCTCGGCCCGCTTGGCAAGGGATTTGACCTGGGAGATGCGGACGAGGAAAAGCTGATCGTCGGCGGTGGTGTTGGCTTGGCTCCTTTGTATCTGCTGGCAAAGGAGCTGGTGAAAAAATCGCCGGTGCGCCTGTTTGCCGGCGGCAAAACGCGGGACGACATCCTCTGCATAACCGAGTTCGAGCGTTTGGGCGTGGAGTGCTATACCGCCACCGAGGACGGTTCGCTGGGGGAATGCGGCCTGGTGACCGAGGCGCTGGTGCGGCGGCTGGATGCGCTCAGTGGAAAGGCCACCATCTATGCCTGCGGACCGCACGGCATGCTCAATGCGGTGGCTAACATCGCCAGCCAGCGGGGCATACCCTGCCAGGTGTCGCTGGAGGGATATATGGCCTGTGGCGTGGGGGCCTGTCTGGGGTGTGTTGCCCCAGGGCACAAACATTCGCCGGAGACCCCGGATTTTCGCTGCGTCTGTACCGAAGGGCCGGTCTTTGAATCAGGCGAACTGAAGTGGAGGGATTGAACATGAAACCTGATATGACCGTAAATCTGGCTGGTATGCTGCTGCGCAATCCGGTGATGACCGCTTCCGGCACCTTTGGCTATGGACAGGAGTTTGCCCAGTACGTGGATCTGGAAAAGATCGGGGCCTTTGTCACCAAGGGGCTTTCGCTCAAGCCGCGCGCCGGCAATCCCACGCCGCGCATTGTCGAGACGCCGGGTGGCATGTTGAACGCCATCGGCCTGCAGAATGTGGGTATTGATGCCTTTATCGAAAAGAAGGTTCCTTTTTTGCGCACGGTCAACACCCCGGCCATTGCCAATTTCTTCGGCAACACCATTGACGAGTATGTTGA
>MHXL01000034.1:0-4876 GCA_001824455.1 Desulfuromonadaceae bacterium GWB2_53_15 | reverse complement strand
GCCTGTCGCGAGGCAACCGTCAAGCCATTGATCGCCAAGCTCTCCCCCAATGTAACTGACGTGGTGGTTATGGCCAAGGCCTGCGAAGATGCCGGGGCCGATGCACTGTCTTTGATCAACACCCTGACCGGCATGGCCATAGATCTGGGTAAACGGCGCCCGGTGCTGGCCAATATCACCGGCGGTTTTTCCGGTCCGGCCATCAAACCGGTGGCACTGCGCATGGTCTGGCAGGTAGCCAGGGCGGTCAAGCTGCCGATTATCGGCATCGGCGGGATCATGAACGCAATCGACGCCCTGGAGTTCATCCTGGCCGGCGCCACTGCGGTACAGGTCGGCACCGCCAGCTTCATCAACCCGGGCGCGGCCCAGGAGATTGCCGAGGAGATCGAGGCTTGGCTGGTTGAGAACAACGTGGCTGATGTAAAGAGTCTGATCGGCGCTCTGGAAACCTGATTGAAGTAATCTTCATAAGGAGTTGTACTGACATGCCTACGCTCAACCAGGTTTCCGGTTCGCCGCTTTCATCCATGATCGACGTTAATTATCTCCTGATCAACCGGATCTTCGTGCTGGCCGTGACATTGATATTTTTCGTGGCGATCCTGCTGATTCAAAAAAATCGCGGCCAGGAGATACACTCGCGTGTCACTACCCCGATCAAACTTTCCTTATTGGGCTTCCTGCTGCTGTATGGCGAGGTTGCCCTGGTCGCGGTTCCCAGTTACCGCACGTTGTTGGAAGGGCTCCAGACGCTGGTTGTTCTGTTCTGTCTTGCAAAGCTGGCTATCTACCTGATCGTGGATATCTACCTGCGACTGCACACGCAACGGGAAGTCCCCTCTTTTTTGCGGGATGGCGTATGTCTGCTGGTATATCTGGCTGCCGGCATTATATCGCTGCGCATGGTCTTCAAGGTTGACCTGTCGGCCATAATTACCACCTCTGCCGTCCTTACCGCCGCCATTGCCTTTGCCATGCAGAACACCCTTACCAATGCCATGTCCGGTTTTTCCATCCAGACCGACCGGTTATTGGACCGTCAGAACTGGATCGCTATCAAGGATAAAAATCTTTTTGGCGAGATCGTCAATGTCGGTTTCCGTTACACCACCCTGCGCGGTCTAGATAATACGCTGATGATGGTGCCCAATAGCGTAATTATGCAAAATGTGGTGACCTACTATGGCAATTGTTCCAGCAATGTAAAACCGGCAACTCTGTTTGAGGTCATGCTGGGCTACGAGCTGCCACCGGAGCGGGCAAAGGAACTGCTGCATCAGGTACTGCTTGACGAGCCGAGTGTCCTGTCCGTTCCCGAACCGGTAGTGCGCCTGTTTTCGCTTGCTGATAGCGGCATCACTTATCAACTTAAATTTTGGATTGAAGATCCGTCTCAAAAGGTTCCGGTTCTGGATTGCATCTATACGCAGATCTGGTACGCGGTTAATCGTGAAGGATTCAGCTTCCCTTTTCCACATCGTCAGATCATTACAACCGAGGCCATTACCCCGTTCCTGTTTTCACGGGATCATGTGGCTGCAGAATTGCAACAATCGGAACTGTTTGCCATGCTTGATGAAGCCACGATAACTTCGCTGGCCAAACAAGCGCCGGTTCGTGTCTTTGGGCCGGGAGAGGTGGTGGTTCGCCAGGCAGAGAACGGTAATTCATTGTTTATCGTGCTAAAGGGAGATCTGGAGGTATCGGTTGATGGGACGGTTGTTGGCGCTATCCGGCAGGACTCGTTTTTTGGAGAGATGTCGCTCCTTACCGGAGAACCGCGCCGGGCAACCGTGCGAGCTTCCTGCGAAGTCTGGCTGGCCGAGGTGACCAAGGATTTGATGCAGCCGCTGTTGAAGGCAAATCCCGCTATCATGGAGACCCTTAGTGCCATTCTTGCAGAGAGGGAGCGCCGCACAAGCGAAAACGCACCGGGTAGCGGGGGGCAACTTTCAGATGTACCGCGTAGGGAACATTACCTGCGGAGCCTAAAGGAGTTTTTCGGGTTTTAAAGGAAAGTGCGTCGGTCAAAACTGGGGGGGGGATGAGAAATCTCCCCGATGGGTTTCGCCATTCAATTTTTTACAGTCTAATGCAGTATTAAAGCCCCTTTAAAACAGGGGCTTTTTTTGTCCTACAAATGGTGGGTAGGCCAATTTTAAATGCCGATTAGGTTAAAGGTGGATAAATAGTGAATTAATATTAATGATACTTATTTTTCTTTAGGGTTATCATGCAGTTTAAGATATAAGTAAAATCTAATAAAAGCCTTGTGTTAATGCTATGAATTAGAGATACACGTGAGGGAAAAGTGAAAAAGTTTCTGGGTTTACTGTCAGTGGCGCTGCTGATTGTAGGCAGCGCTATCGATGTCTTTGCGGGTGATGTTGAAAAAGCTCTTTCCACTGATCTTTCCGAATGTGGACGAATTATAAAGCGGATTGCTGACGGTTCCAAGTCCGGCGCTTCAACTGCAGACGATATCGCGCAGCTCAAGAAGAGCGCGGAAGCCATTCATGCAGATCGGCTTCTTCTTGGCGAGCGGCATAGCTCACTTGGCGAACGTGCCGCCAGTTTGGGAGATAAGGCATCGGATCGTCAAGATACCGTTTCTTCAACGCTACTCAAAAAACTGGATGAGCTGCTTGCACGTCTCGACTCCATCGGCATTAACGTTTCCCCCTCTGATCTGGATGCCCTGAAGCAACTCCTCGATAAACTTGCACCTCATAAGTCCCGCCCATTGCTGGGCACACTCCCTTACCGGCATACCAATTACCCGCCACGGGAGCCCTCCTCCGCTCCGTCTGTCAATCCTGCTTACAAAGGGGGTGACCGCAACGTCTACCGAGCGATTGGACCAACTACGTGGATCAACCGATGACAGATGGTGAGTTGGAAAGGATACAAACGAGCATGCAAAGGCAAACGCCCTTTGGTTCGCCCCCCTGGCAGATGCGCATCTGCCAGGAACTGGGGCTTGAATCAACCCTCAAGCCGAAGGGGAGACCAAGAAAGTGGGGACAGGAAAAGTAGCCTGTCCCTAGCCTGTCCCCTTTTTAATTTCTGTCCCCTTTTTAATTTAGGCAGCTTTTTTGAAGGGAATAACTTCGTGTTCGATGCGCTCAGTCATCAAGATCTCGGCACATTCCAGGTCATAGTGGGCCTGAAGGTTTAACCAGCTCTGGGCATCGGTGCCGAAGAAGCGCGCCAGGCGCAGAGCGGTGTCGGCGGAGATGGCGCGTTTGCCGGCACAGATCTCGTCGATCCGGCGTTGCGGCACACCGATGGACTTGGCCAGGCGGTAGCGGGTGATGTTGAGCGGCTTGAGAAAATCCTCCAGTAGAATTTCGCCGGGGTGGACCGGTGGTAGGTCTCGCTGAGTCATATTGTGTGCTCCTTTAATGGTAATCGATGATTTCAACGTCATGGGCATTTCCTTCATGCCAGCGAAAGCAAATGCGCCACTGGTCGTTGATGCGGATACTCCATTGCCCGCTTCGGTTGCCGGAGAGCTGTTCAAGGCGATTGCCGGGTGGGACCCGCAGAAAATCAAGTCCTGTGGCTGCATGGAGCTGCTTCAGCTTGCGTTGGGCAGTTCGCTGGGCATCCTGAGGCAACCTTGAGGAGAACCTGCCTTGAAAGAGTTTCTCCGTTTCCTTGCAGCTGAATGAGGCAATCATGGAATGATGGTAACGTGTTGCGGTAGTATTGTCAAGCGCTAGTAATAGCTGTGAGATAGTTGAACGTTCAAACGCTTTGAAGGCATGTCTCAATAAATATCAACCGAAAGGGAGACCATCTCATGCTTAAAATTATTATTTCATTTGTAGCAGTACTTATTCCGGCTGTTGTATTCGCCGCCTCTCTCGACAAAATCCAGTTCATCAAGATCTCCGCCCAGGAGTCCAAGGCGGTGATCAAGGCCGCTGCCGGCAAGATGCAAGTTGTCAAGCCGGGGGACACGATAGCTGACAACACCACGATCAAGGAGATTGCTCCGGGTCGGATCGTGTTGGAGGAAAAGACCGAACGAGGCATGGAGACGATCATTGTCCGTATGGACAATGGTAAAACCCGCGTCGAACACCTTCGCAAGCTTGAGCAAGTTCCACATATCGATCGTGCCCTGAAGCATGGGTAGGTTGATTCATAAAAAGTCTCCTTGTGGGGTGTGGCAAGATACTGCCATAGCCTTTGATGGGTTCTTTTGATTGAGCTAGAAGTTGATATCCTAAAGCCGAAAAAAACTGTCCCATAAAAATGACCCGCACTGGCGGATTTTTGTGTTTGAAAAAGGACGGAATAATTTTAATGTAAAATATTGCTGTCAGTGGCGTTGTGTAATATAGTGTTGAGCAGGGCAGGTCAAAAAAGGAGCCCAGAACTGTTCTAAAAAATGTGATAATTGTAAAGAAAAAGAACAGATATCTAGCATAATTATTAATACAAACTAATACATCAAAACCCATAACACGTTGAAATGATAGATGAATATATATGGAAGTGCGTCGGTCGCTGGTGGGCCGCCCAGTCTTCAAAACTGGTGGGGGGGATGAGAAATCTCCCCGGTGGGTTCGATTCCCATGCACTTCCGCCAAATTTAAAGTTAAAGGACATACTTCAATTTGAAACCTTCTATAAGAATCTCAATTGCTTATGTGATAGGCTGCCTCATCTCTAAATGCACCTTCAACAACATTATGGCTAAGTCTGAAAATCAGTATCTAAAAATGTCCGGCAGTTTTACCCAGTCAAATATTGATGTCGAAGAATACGAAACCGGCAATAAATATATCGGAATGATTAATGGGGATCAGGGCTCATTTGCACATGAAGGAGAAGGTGCATCTATCAAGTTCAAGTTGAATGG
>MHXL01000033.1 GCA_001824455.1 Desulfuromonadaceae bacterium GWB2_53_15 | reverse complement strand
CGGATTAAGTTGGGCCTGCCCTTGTTGAACCGGATTTTCCAGGGCCTTTGTGAGGTTGCTATTGTAAGCAGCCATTTGCTTGTTGAGCTGGCTTATGTTTTCTAAAACCGATGTACCTGCTGCATTCTGAATCCGTTGAATCTTGATCAGCGACGTAAAAATATACACCTGGAAAATCAGCAGCAAGGCAATGATTATCGACGAAATGGTCAGGAATGTTTTGGAGAGTATGTTTTTGGTATGGGTGCCCGAAGAGACGGATTCCATTTCCGTGGTCAGCAGTTCGCAGATGCTCGATATGTTGTTAACCTGATTCACAAGACGGGCTGTATCGTTTGAGACCGCATCCATCTTTGAGGAAATGTTTTGAGTGTTGTCCAAGGATTCCTGCAGGGATTCCAGAATGATTTTCAGTTCAGTCGCGCCTGCAGGATGATCCGCCGGACTATTTCCGGGCTGGACAGTTGCTGCCGGTATAGGTTGGTCATCCGGCTTGTCTTGGACAGAGTCCATGGTTGAAGCTGTTTCGGGCTCTTCAAGCTGGGAAACAGCTATTTTTTCGAGAAGAGCCGGGACTTCTTCCGTGCGCTCGGATACCATCGGGTCCGGGAGATCTTCTGCATCAGCCGGTTCCTTTAGGCTCGTGCGGTCATCCTCGGCATGCACTGAATTGACGGAAATAGCAGCGTCGGCGAATGGTTCGGAGCCATTCTCGGGAGGGCTGCCTTGATCGGCCGCATTGAGCTCATCGGCAGAATCCGTATCAACAGGCATATGCGCATTACCATCACCAGTTACCTCACCTGAAAGCGAGGCGCTTTCTGTTGGGTCATCAGTCGAACTTGCCATAAATATTCACTCCATTAATAGCATGCCGCAGCCACCAGGGCCGGGTTGATTTGAGTCGGAATCTGGCCGCGCAGAGCCACCAAGCTCTTGTTAACATGATTTCACTCATTAAGGCAATCAATAGAATCTGTTCCAAGGTGCGCGTTCTCTTATCCTGGCCAGCCAAACAGCAGATTGGCACAATCTTCAGTGCAAAACAAATCTTAAAACCTGTCATTGAAATCAGTTAATTGACTTCGTTTCAGCAGCAATAAACCGGGAAAACAAGATCTCCTTCATTGATTGCATTAACAACCTAACATTATGTTTTTAAAAGTTAATATTATGTTGAAATCCGCCGATAAGAAGACTAAATTCTAAAGCACTATAAAGTTATATAACGGTAATACTGGATCGATTAGACATGAGATATCCGACTTGTTTGGCAGGATTTGTTTTAGCACTGTACGTATGCGGAGATGTCGCCTGGGCCATTGCGCCCCGGAAAACGCCGCAACACAAGCAGCAGTCCAAAAAGAAAAAGGGCCATCGGACTTCGGCTAAAAAGCCGGATGCCCGCACCCAGCAAGCAAAGGCGGAGGCGGATATGAAGCGTCATGAGAATGAGGTGCGTTTGCGGCAGTTCCAGCAAATGCAGCAGGCCCAACAGAGAGGATACCAGCAGCGAATGCAGTCCCAGCAAGGTGTGCAGCCCGCCGGCAGGTAGGGGCTGGAAGAATCCATTCATCCTAGGAAAGGGGTGGTGTTGCCAATGCAGTCAGTAGGAATTATTAGCCGGAGGCTTAAAGGGTGCTCTTTTAACGAAAGAAGGAGTTGAAAATGAAAGCTAGAGAACTATTGGTAATGGGTATTGCAGCAGCGCTATTTGCCGGCTGTAGCAGCGGCGGTGGCGGAACGGTTGCTGGTGGCGGAGGCGGCGGCGGGGGAAATACTGTGGCCGACGCTGTTGCCAAGGGAGCCAGCTCGGTAGTGGCGGACAAGATCAGCGTGCTTGACTCCAGTGAGTCGCCCCCCGGCGCCGGCAAGAGCACAGCCAAACCGATTACGGAATTTGTCGCCACGGCCGACTGGAACAAGGACAAGACCTTCACCTACGTCCATGATCGCTCCACCGAGGTCTTCACCAACGTCAACGAAATCCTCTGCCAGATCGCCCAGACCAACTATGTGGCCATGGCCGGCAAGGGAGCCTACAAGGCCCTGATCAATCAGAGCCTGTGCAAAGGGAACGACAGCGCCAGTAATGCCGGCTCAAGCCAACAGGGCGATACCTCGGCCTCCTCGGCCCCTGATTACAATACCTGGACCGTCGATTCCAAGATCAACGCCGCCGGCCAGCTTGAGGCGCACGTCTGGGTGCATGAAAAGGCCCGTAGCGAACAGAATTGGAGCGAGCCGGCCAAGGTTATTACCGCCAAGCTGGTGGTGAGCAAGACCAAGGACGAGGTACCCCCCTATGGCCTGTTCAGGATAGATTTCAGGGGCTTTGATGAACTGACTGGTTCGGTCAAATTCCAGGGACTTCTGGAGACTGTCCAGGATGCTGCCGGAGTAGTGCAACTGCGCTTTGCCGACAAGGAAGCCAACGGCCAATTCGAAGAGAAGGCAGCTGTGATTAAAGACAGCGACACCAGTGGCCGAGGCACAGTCTATCAGACCGGCAACGACAATGGCACGCCTCAGACCTATCAGTCCAATTTCGCCTTTGACAGCAACTACTTCCGGCGCACAAATTCCGGCGAGGACAAGTGCTTTGACCGCAAAAACTTCGAGCAATCCGCCTGGCGCTATGGTCTGTATGATTTTGAGACCGGCGACCGTTTTACGGTCAAATCCGGCATCTCCTACAACACCAAGGAAGACGGCAGCGGCACTTACGGCTGGATCGGCTACTGGGGCATGTGGTCCCCGGACAATGGTGCTTCGATCGTTGGTAACACCGTATACAACAAAGACCAAAGTACCGGTGTCACTACGCCCTATACACTGACCACCTACAACGGCAAGCTGAAGAAGCACACCCAGCACAGCACAACTTTGGGCGATATTTTGAATATACCTCTTGAAGGATATTCAGAGCCTGATTCGCTGAATCCCGGCCAGATGGTGATGTATCGTGTTATCTGGGACGGTGCGAGCCTGGTCAAAACCGCCAAGGCACCCCAGAACATGAGCGGGCCGCCGGCTTGGGAGCCGCTGACAACACCCGTGCCGCTTGACACAAGCAACATGCGGTTCGGCGGCGACCTGAATTTCTGGTCCCAGGCGCTGGGCGGCCAGGTGCGCATACCATTGCAGTCCTGTACCTATACACCGGGCAGCTTCGGCGCGCCGGGTACCACCAGCTGCTCTAACCCGTCGTCGACCTCCCCGGTGATCTTCTACACCGAAGATATTGTCTATCCGGGCGATGCCGTGCCGACTACCCTGACCTGCTTTGACAACTGTCCCCAGGCGCCCACCGCCGACGGTATGGATCCGCTTGGCCTTACCTATTCCCAGGACTACACCCCGGGTTTTGCCGGCCATGCCTATACATTTGCCAATATGACTCTGAAGGACAGTGGCAATGCCGGTAATCCGGCCCTGCTTGCTACTGCCCCGGCCAATCAGTCCTGGGGCTTTAATAGCGGCGCGCTGGTTGATCTGGCAACCTATCAGGCGCAGCTTGATTGCGGCAACAATTCCGGCCAGATCTGCGGCTGGAAGGGCTGGACTCTGCCGGTATTCTATACATGGGAAACCGGGCCCAACAACTGGAATAAGCTGTCGATAGTCACATCAGGCGATTCCGTAGTTACCTTCGATCCGCCTGTCAAGGTGGAATACACCCACAGCCAGACCGTCAATACCGCTGCGGACTACAAGTACAACGGGGTCAAGTTCTTCCTGGACTATAACGGCTTCGGCGAACTGCATGGCATTCCGGGCAAGTGTTTTGATATGGCCACCGGTCAGGAGACCATGGATTGCAGCGGAGGAAACAAGCGCTACGTTCCCGAGTTCTCCATTGCCGCCGGCAGCACTGTCAAGAACGGTACGACCACCTACTACGTCAAACCTCTTGAGGTTGAACAGCGCATGGTCAAGAAGGATCCTGGCGTCTGTACGGCTGCGGGCGTGACTGCTCCGTCAACGGCACTGCCATTGCCTGATGCTGCTACCGATTCTGTCGATCCTGGCCTGAAAGGCCTTGAGCCGGCTGCCGAGGTAAAGGTTATCGGTGGGGTGATTCAGACCACCACGGCGAAATCTGTCCTCAGGAAGTTCCTGGGACTTTAGGAACCGTTTTACAAGTGCAATGTTTTTTACGGGGCCTGCGGGCCCCGTTTTTTTGTGTTTACTGCTATGTGTCATTTGTGGCACAATGTGCTGCGGTATCAATCCGGATGGTAAACAAGGACCTGCATGGAGCCAATCGTAACCTACAAAGAACGCTGTCGCCGCTGTTACTCCTGTGTGCGGACTTGCCCGGTCAAGGCCATCAAGGTGGACCAGGGCTTTGCCCAGATCATCTATGATCGTTGTATCGGGTGCGGTAACTGCCTGAGCTGTCCGCAGAATGCCAAGGTGGTGGTTGACCGAATGGTCAGGACTCAGGAACTTTTGACTTCGGGCGCCCCGGTGGTAGCGGTGCTGGGCTGCTCATTTCCGGCCTTCTTCCATGCCATTACCCCTGGCCAGTTGGTGGCGGGACTGAAAAGCCTCGGTTTTCTCGAGGTACACGAAGGTGCTTACGGTGCCCGCATGATCGCCGGAAATTACCATGATGCGCTTCACAAAGCGGATCAGCCGCTGATTTCATCGCATTGCCCGGCGGTAGTAGACTTGATAGAGCGGCATTATCCCAAGCTATTGCCCAATCTGATTGGTGTTGTGTCGCCTATGATTGCCATGGGGCGCTTTATCAAAGGGGTGTTGGGCGAGGAGACGAAGGTCGTGTATGTCAGCACCTGTATCGCGGCCAAGTTCGAGGTGCACTCGGAAGAATCGGCTGGTGCTATCGACGTGGTGCTGACCTATCAGGAGATTGACAAGCTGTTCAAGAGCCGTGGGATAAGCCCGGGAGCACTCAGCGAGGCGGCCTTTGATGGCATTAACCCTGGTCAAGGCCGGCTGTTTACCCTTACCGGAGGGTCGCTGAAGGTCTTTGGCATAGAACCCGATTTTCTGGACACGGAGACAGTCACCACCGAAGGGGAATCACATACCATCGGTATAATTCGCGATCTGGCTGCCGGGAGGATCGCACCCACCTTTGTAGACCTGCGGTTCTGTGATGGCGGCTGTGTGGATGGGCCTGACGGTGGCCGGGAGCTCAACCATTTTTATAAGCGCAAATTGATCGTATCCCATAGCAAGAGCGAGCTGCCCTACAACACGGCTGCCCATTACAATTCCACAGCCACGCTTCCGAATCTGCGCCGCACTTTTTCAGATAAATTGCGCAAATTGCCTAGTCCCGGCAAGGATGACATAAAGCGCATAATGCATTCCACCAACAAGTTTAGCCAAGGTGACGAACTCAACTGCCGCGCCTGTGGTTATAGCACCTGCCGTGAATATGCGGTCGCGGTGTTTCAAGGCTTGGCGGATGTCGAGATGTGTCTGCCGTATAATATGCAACAGATTGAAGAAGACCGTGGCCGGTTGATACAAAAGTATGAACTGGTGCGACGCGAGCTTGATCAGCAGCTTGGCGATGACCCCATTGTGGGTAACGATGCCGGCATTCAGGAGGTGTTGGAATTGATCCGCCAAGTGGCCCCGACCCCCAC
>MHXL01000032.1 GCA_001824455.1 Desulfuromonadaceae bacterium GWB2_53_15 | reverse complement strand
GCCGCCGGCGGCGATGATCCCCAGCTCGGCGATCCCCTTGAAATCGGTGAAAGCAAAGGTGGCAAAGGCCAGGGCCACAGTGGCGGCGGCCATGATGATCGAGCGGATATTGGCATGCAGGCCGGTCTCGATGGCCTCCATGCCGCTTGCGCCGTTCTTCAGTTCTTCCTGATAGCGCAGAACCACCTGGATGCCGTACTCGATCCCCAAGCCGATCAGCATGATGGCAAAGACCATCGAGAGGATATTGAGGTGTCCGACCGCCAGCGTGGCAAAGCCGAATGACAGGCAGATCCCGACGATCAGCGAGACCATGGCGGCGATCACGTTCAGCAGGCCGCGGAAGGCGAACAGCAGCAGGATCACAGTCAGAACCAGCGAGAGCACTGTTGCGATCTCCAGGTCTTTCTGACTGGTGGCCATCTCCTCGTATTCCAGGACCGGCACGCCGGTCAGGCCTCCGGTTACCCCCTTGAAGTCCGGCCTTTTGAGGATTTCATTCAGTGCAGACCGGGCAGCCTTGATCGATCTCTCCGATGCTACGAAACTGGTCTGATCCTTGATTGGCAACATGGTGATTACCTGCTGTTTGCCGGCGCTTTCCAGCATGGATGGCTTACCGTCCCCTCCCCCTTTAAGGAAGGAATCCATCGACAGGCCGCTGTTCTTGCCGTCAAAGGCCTGGAAGCCCTTGTCCAGCGTTGTCAGCATGAAGGTCAGGCTCTTCAAGGTCTCAGGATCATTATGGGCGAGGTAGCCGTCGATCTGGTTGGTCAGGCTGGTGAAAAGGGTCTGCACCGATGGAGCGCTAGCCAGGTCTTTCAGGACCGGAGCGGCCATGGTCAGGGTGCTTCGGAGTTGCTGGATATCCTCCAGAGGCATGAACAGCAGCCCGTTTTTGCGAAAGAAAGGGAGTCCGCCGGGGTAGAACACCTCGCGAAAGACCCCAGTTTCGCTTTTCAGCCGTGCATATAGCGCATCTGCTGCGCGGGTCGCCTTCTCGGCATCGTCCGCTTCAATCACCGCCACAATTTCTTCCTGATCGCCGAACTCGGCGCGGTAGGCACGGTAATCAACCTGGAAGGCAGCGTTACGCGGCATCAGGTCATCGCGGCCGGTTAAAAACTGCATGTTGTTGATGGTGTAGATGACCGATAGAACGGAAAGGAGCAACGCCACCCCCAGAATCAGGCGGGGGCGGCGGGCGACAAAGGCGAACAAGCGGGATTTTGTTGTTTGGTGTGACAAGGATAACTCCTTACCCTGATAATCAGGATAAAATATCTTGGAAAAAATGATTTTCGGACACTTGCAATGGGAAATAAGAATTTTATTGAATATACCGCGGACGTGTAAAAGTCAATCTGCAGTGGGTGTTTTGCAATAATTTCAACAGTATTAATTGCAACGGAATTATTTTAAACATATTGACCTGAATCAAAGTTTCCGTATTTGGAATATGGGATATTCGTCAGCAGAAAGGTATCCTTATGCGCTTCGTTACCTGTAACCACCTTCAACTCACCCTTGTCATTCTGCTCATGCTCCCCATGCCGGCACTGGCCATACCTGCAATTACCTGTCATTGCTTCACGGATCGCTCCTTCAATCCAGCAAAGCCTGCGCTGGCTGATCCATATTTCCTGGCCACGGCGCAAAACTCCTTCTTTAGCGTCGTGTTTAAGGCCGACAAGAAGGCTGTTGTCATGAAAAAGCAGCAAGGGACATCTTCTGACGATCTCTGGGTTGCCTACTGGGTTGCTTCAAAATCGACTGCATCAGCAGAGACACTGCTCCAGGCTAAACAGAATAAGGACACGTGGACGGATGTTATTACACCGCTGCGGATCTCAACGACAACCTTGGGCGCTCGCTTCGCAACCTCCCTGAATGCAAAGTCGTCAACTGCCCATTTGGCCGAAGCAGTGGTGGACGAACTATTTCTCCGCTATCAGCTGCTGTCTGATGCGGAGTTGGCTGCACTACGTAAAGCGGGAGCCTCCAATCAGGAATTGGTTATTGCCACCGTTATCGCCGCCAAGATGAGTCAACCCGTCAAGCAGATCTATCTTGATGTAAAAAAAGGCCCGAAAACCTGGGGAGCCTTGCTCCAAGGGGCGAAGATCGATCCTAAAGAAATGCAGAGGGAGATTTCCGGCATACTGAAAGTGCGTCCATAGTAATCAGCACGCGGACGACTTTGCAATGTTGCTTCGGAAGATTTTCTTGACCAACAAATGAAATCCGAATATCATGTGAATAGATGTTCGCATGAGGTAATAATGTTAGAAAAGAAAAGCACACTTGTTCGCAAGGAAGAAATTGTCCAAGCCGCCCTTGAAGTTGTCGGTAAAAAAGGGGTAAAGGCGCTGACCATTGCCGCTATCGCTGAAACGGCAGGGATGAGCGAGGCCAATATTTATCGGCATTTCAGCGGTAAAGACGAGATTTATTCCGCCATGGCGGAATTCATTGGGTCCGGGGTTATGGGCAAGGCTGCCACGATTGCCGGCGGAAGCCGACAACCGCTGGATAAGCTGGAGACCATCTTTTTCTCCCATATCACCCTCATAACCCAGCACCCAGGAATTCCACGCTTTATTTTTTCCGATGACATCCATTTGGGGCAGAGCAGTTTGGCCCATGCATTGGCTCTACGCATTGCAAATTATATTGAAACTGTAACGGGCGTTATCGCTGCAGGGATTGCCGAAGGTGAATTGAAGCAAGGGTTGTCTCCACGAGAAACCGCCCTGACCCTGCTTGGCATGATCCAATTTACCGCGCTGCGCTGGACGATCAGCAACGCATCCTTTGAAATACAGCCGGAAGCGGAAAAACTCTGGCGAAATTTCCTGAGTCTTGTTCGTTGATTTTTTTTGTCACCTATGTGAGCGTATAATCACTTTTTATTCAATTAACCGCATATACTTGGAACCTGACATGAAACGATTTCTATTATTATTCGTTCTCCTTATCCCGACTTTGCCTACTTATGCCGCCACCTCCCTGACACTTGACGAGGCGCTGGCAACGGCACTGAAAAACCACCCTCAGATCATCGAGGCCAAGGAGACCCTGTACGCTGCCGGGACCAAAACCGGCCAGGCTCTGGCCAATTATTACCCTCAGATAAGCGTTGCTGCCGACTGGAGCAGGGGGCAGACTTTTTTTGCAGCCCAGGAAAGCATCAGGTTGTCGCAAACCAACAGTGCCGGCCTGTATCTGAAGCAGACGATCTACGACTTCGGCCGCACCGCCGGTGCGGCTGATGCGGCCCGCGGCAATCGTGAAGCCGCCGACAAAGCCCTAACCGTAACCCGGCAGGATTTGAGTTTGCGCGTCAGCAGCGCCTTTTATCTTCTTCTTGCCACGGAAAAGCAGGTTATTGCCGTCAGTGAAACCGTCCGGGCTAGGGATCAGGTTTACCAACAGGCGCAGGAATTCTTCAACCAGGGAATCAGGTCAAAGGTGGATCTGGCCAGAGCCGAAGCGAACCTGTTCGCTGCCAAAACCACCCAGATCAGGGCAGAAAACAACCGGGAGATCGCCCGGGTCGAGTTGGCCAACGCCATGGGGCTTGCCTACCTGGGGGAACGTACCCTGCTTGAACCACTACCCCCTGCACAACAGTTGCCGGAACGGAGTCAGGTTCAGCAGGATGCGTTCCGTAACCGCTCGGAACTGCAACAATTAAGCGCCCTGAAAATGTCCGCGGCCGCCAACCTGAAATCGGCCCGGGGTAGCTATCTGCCGGTTCTGACCGGCACAGCCAGCGCAGGCTATGCCGACCGGGACTTCCCTCCCTCCGGCAATGTCTGGGGTGTAGGCCTGAACCTGAGCATACCGCTTTTTTCAGGTTTCTCTTCGGTCGAGCAGGTTCGGGAAGCCAACGCAAATATCAATATCATTGAAGCCAGGCAAAACAGCCTCAAACTGCAAATTACCAAGGAGGCCGATTCCGCCTGGCTTGGTGCAAATGAAGCAGTTGCCCGGATGGTTTCGACACAGAAAGAAGTAGCAGCAGCCAACGAAAGCAAGGCTCTGGCGGAGGGACGCTATCAGGAAGGGGTCGGCAGCATCATCGAAGTAACCGATGCGCAGTCTCAGGCTCTTGATGCGCAGACGGCCAATATCCAGGCCAGGTACGATTACTACACTGCGCTGGCCCGCCTTGACCGGGCAATCGGCAAACAGTAACGAAGGAGCGACAAATGGATCTGCTGAAAACCCTCGCAAAAAAGAAAAAATATCTGATCTGGGCCACGGTTCTGGCGGTTGTTGTCATCACCCTCAAGATGACACTGTTTGCCCCGCCGAAAGTCAGGGCCGTGAGCGTTGAAAAACGCGATCTCACCGCCCAGGTCTACGGCAACGGCACGGTCGAGGCCAAGGTCGTGGTCGGCGTCTCCAGCAAGATCACCGGCAGGATCGTGGAGTTATTAGCCGACCAGGGTGATCGGGTGAAACGGGGCCAGCTCCTGGCCCGTCTGGAAAATGACGACTTGCTCCAGCAGCAGCAGCAGTCAGAAGCAGGTCTGAACCGGTCTGCCGCCAACCTGAATGTGGAACAGGCCAATCTGCAGAAGGCTAGGGCAAACCTGGCCCTGGCGGAAAAAAATGCGCAACGGTTCAAGGCATTGGCCGAAAAGAACCTGGTCTCCAAGCTGGAGGCCGAACAGTATGACACTGCCTGCAAGGTGGCCCGGGAAGAGGTAGCCCGAAGCCAGGCAACCATTGAAGCCGTGCGCATGGAACAGCAATCGGGTCGCGCCGGGGTCGGTTTTGCCCGGAGCAAGGTGGCCGACACCCTCATCCATGCTCCCCGGGACGGCGTCATCATTACCCGTGATCTGGAAAAAGGGGCCACGGCAACACCTGGCCAGGCAATCTTTACCCTGGCCGATCCTGCGACGATCTGGGTCAGGGCCAATGTGGACGAATCACAGTTGAAGGGGGTGGCGGTCGGCAAGAGCGCCGTCATCACGCTACGTTCTTCACCAGGCGAACAATGGGCCGGTCAGGTGGCCCGCCTTGGTCACCAGAGCG
>MHXL01000031.1:438-6661 GCA_001824455.1 Desulfuromonadaceae bacterium GWB2_53_15 | reverse complement strand
CAAAGGAAGCCGCCACTCATGTGCCAGCAGTTCCCCCAGTAGTACGGCCTGGTTAAAACCTCGACTATGCAGACGTTTCCTGTGCAACGGCACCGGCACAACCAGATCAGGATGTTGGGATGCGACGAATTCTGTCAGGCATTCTCCGGCCAACAAGGCCAGGGGACGGCGCAGGAGGGTCTTGTTCTGATATTTAAAGGCGTGAATAAGCTCACGACAATGGCCATCGTACACAAAACCAGCCCGGGCAGCATCAAATGAGGGTGGTTTTTTCAGACAACCTCCACACGGGTGGTCGGCACCGATCCCGGCAAAAGGGATACCGCAAACCTGGCAGAGTGGGTAAGATACCGGGCGCATCTGGTCCCGGCATGAGCGGCAGATATGCACTGGCCCGGCATCCGGGATGAAAGTGCGGCAGATATGACAAAGAGGCGGAAAGAAGAAATCTGTGAGGGCCTTCAGCAAAGGGAGGGACATCCCTGTTAAAAGCCCATGTCGCTGTTGACCACCAGCACCCTCACATCCGTAAAGCGAGGTTTTCTATCGATAATGGTGGTAACCCGGCAGAGCCGGTCAGGGGAGTTGCAATCACTGCAGAAGCCGGTACGGGCACAGGGGGTATTGAAGTTAAGCCGCCTTGCATTGGGCGGTGTGGCCCAGTTTTTTATACGGGCAACAGCATCCTGGACTGTACCGTCAACCAGCTTATTGCGGCCGACCACCACAACCACCTTGCGCGGTCCGAAAAACATGGCGGCAACCCGGTTGCCGGTAGCATCGATATTAACCAGTTCTCCGTTCAGCGTCAGGGCGTTGCAGCCCGACAGAAACAGGTCGCAGGTAAGCTGCCGGCGCATGATCTCTATCCGCTCATCCTTGGAGAGGCCGGGCTTGCTATGATTGAGGATCTCCTTACCCTGTTCCAGCAGCAGTGCCTCCACCCCCAGAGCTGCAACGGACATGGACCCGCCGAAACCAACGGTGAGTGCATCGCCGGCCTCTGCAACTATGTAATCACAAGCTTCCTGATGTGTAGGGCAATAGAGGGCAACAAACCCATTCTTACCCAAAGACTCAATCGCCTTTTGACACTTCTGCTCGTGGGTCCAGCTAACAAGCTCTTCGGTCAGTCCCATATCTTCATCACCTCATTGTCGCTGAAAAAAAGAGCGCACCAAGAGTTATTTCAAGACTTTCATGGATTTGATCACCACCTGCTGTTCAGGCACATCCGGAAAGCCGCGCGTAACGGTTTTCACACCGGCAATCTTGTCTACCACATCCATGCCTTCCACAACCTTGCCGAAAACGGCATAGCCATAGCCCTGCATGCTTTTGTCGCGATGATTGAGAAAATCATTATTAACTACATTGATAAAAAACTGGGCCGTGGCCGAATCTACAATACCGGTACGGGCCATGGCCAAGGTTCCACGCTGGTTTTTGAGGCCATTATCCGCTTCGTTCTTGATAGGCGCGTTGGTCGGCTTCTGTTTAAAATCCGTGGTAAAGCCCCCACCCTGAATCATGAAATTAGCTATTACCCGGTGGAAAATCGTATTACTGAAAAAACCGCTATTGGCATAACCGAGGAAGTTCTTGACGCTGACAGGTGCTTCCTTTTCAAACAATTCCAACTTCACATTTCCCATGTTTGTTTCCATCACCACCAACGGATTTTTTGCCTCTGCCGTCATCCCAACCGCCATAAAGACAATCATAGCAGCAACGCCACACAGTTTTTTCAACATAGAAAACCTCCTTGGTGCAGATAGTAATGAACATAATAGTACGAAAAAACAAAAACTGCTTCAAGCGAAATCACCTGCAGCTCACACGTCATCGAACAAAGCTGGCTCCGCTTGGCAGAAAGCTCACCTGGTACAAACAACAAAGCCCCGCCAGACGGCGGGGCTTTGTTGTTTGATCCTTGATGCCTGATCTATTTCTTTTTGGCTGGTTTAGCTGCTGCTTTTGCTTCGGGTTTTGCTTTCAGGTCCTTCAGGCTTTTACCGGGGCTGAATTTTCCCGAGGTTTTTGCCGCAATCTTGAGAGCCTTGCCGGTCTGAGGATTACGACCGGTACGCGCCTTGCGAGTTACTGCACTGAAAGTGCCGAAGCCAACCAAGGTAACTTTGTCGCCAGCCTTAAGTGCTGCCGTAGTCTCAACAATGAAACCGTTCAGCGCTTTTTCAGCCTGGGTCTTGGTAAGGCCTGCTGCCTCTGCCATCTTTGCCACGAGATCCGCTTTTTTCATACGCCTCCCTTTTTTACTTTTGGTTAATACAATTTTTGTGAATATAGCATAAATGTGCACAGATACAACATTTTACTCGATATCAACCCACAAAGATTAATATAAAATACTCCTAACGAGCTCATCTCAAGGCAAACGCCACCCATACGCAGTGATATCAACTAGTTAATACTGATCAGCCAAACATCACCAGCTAGGAATCAAACCAGCTTTTATATTGTTTTTTTAGTGATCTGGAGAAATTTGCAATCTTTCCGTAGCGGATTACGCGAATTCGGCGGGCGCTGATCTCCTTTTTTTGTATCCGCAGCCGTTTTTTTAGACCTTCACCACGGCCACCCACCAGGCCAGAACCATTACAATGATGCATGACAAAGCCAGCATGGCGTTTAGCACCAAGCCAGGACGTCCATGTTTCCCCAACTGATGTTCTGCAACCAGGCCGAATGCTGCCCCAAAGAGAAAACCAAACAGATGCGCCCCCAGATCGGTATTTTTGCCTTCCGTTCCCAGCAGTGCCAGCAACGCCAGCGCCGCAGCCACAGGCAACAGCCAGCGTCTCTGCAGATAATGCCGGTAGCGTACAAGACTGAGCGCGGCCAGGATACCAACGGTACCGAAGACAGCGGTGGAGGCGCCCACCGAGCTATGACCAGGAGTCTGCACCGCGGCATTCACCAGATTGCCGAGAATACCGGAAGCGAGGATCAGGCTCCAGGCCAGCCCCGAACCAAGTTCATGGCAGAGGAAGATAATAAAAACTCCGCCGATCGCCAGGTTGCTGTACAGGTGCGCGTCGTCTGCGTGGAGGGTGAGCGCGGTAATGAGCCGCCACCACTGGCCATCCAGAATTTTGGCGGCCTGGGCGTTGCCAAGAGCGATCCAGTCGAGCGGATAATGACCAAACAGGGTGGTATCGAGCCGGGTAAGGTTATGAAAGGTGGCCACGAGAACAAGCACGGACAGGGTTGACAGGGTATTCTCTGCCAGAGGGTGCACAGGCGGCGCAGACGGCGGCCAGTTGCGGTTTTCAGTTTCAAAGAGGCGCAGCTCTTCCAGGGCCTGCTCGATGCGTCCGGGCGGCACCAGCAGATGCCAGCCCAGTTCATCCGGCTCGGCCCGGCAGGGGATGGAGCGGGCCTCTAAAACCAGTGCCCAGAGATGCGCCCTGCGTTGTGTAAGCATTCCCGGGGAACCATCTACCAACTCCGGGGCAAGCGTCTGCCATTCCTGCTCGCCCTCAATGCTATGTTCGGTCTCACTCTCCATACGGCAGAGTATCGCAGATAGTTTTCAGCACGTCACTATTGAAAAAGGGGACTTAGTACGACGCCCCCTGTTCCTGTAGTTCTGCATGTGGCCACTAGCTGGATCAAATCAACAGGGATGAACTACTGAACTGCCAACAATTCTTGGTCGTAAATAGCGTTTTTTCATGGCTGTCGCCTCCTTTTAATGAATATTTGTGCTGCCGCGATGTTTCATCACGGAACTCTCCCGGGTGTACAGACCGTTGTGCCGCCTACGGTTGTGCAGGTACAATCTCCGTCACCCGGCAAGAAGGCCGGGGTGGTATTTAACAAGATCGTATTGGTTCCTGATTCATATTTATTACCATCGTTTGTTGTTACTGCCTGAGCCTCGTTGCTGTAAGGGTTGGTATTGCCGGCCCCCAGCACCCCGTGGCTTGACAATGGAGTGAGCTGGAAATTGTCGAACTGCGCCTTCATGCTCGTTCCGGCCGGTTCGGACAGACTTCCCAACTGGTATAGCCCCAGGAGCGTCGGCGTCGCGCTGCCGGGAAGATCCAGTTGCCTCATCAGGTTCCATTCGCCCCCCGAAGAGGAGGTGTAAAACTTGATGCTGTTCCCGGATTTGGCAATCCTGAACCTGCCTGAGGTGTCGCTGGTGAGGAAGTATTGTTGTTCGACAACATTATTCTGCGCCTCGTTTATGCCGAGAAAATAATAATCTTTTGCCTTTGCCGTTTCACCAACATCGAATATCTGGTAGCTGTCGCCGCCGCTCGCATAATTGCCGATCTGGTTATCGAACGGGGGAGAGACGGTAACGGTAGTGGCGGTATTGCCGGTTATTGTCCGTACCTGGCCGATGTTGGGACCGGAGGTCATCTTCAGCTGGAAGCCGGTCCATTGGTTGTCAACCCAGTCTTTAAAGGGGCTGTTCGCCAATCCTGTGGCACCGTCCACCAGCAGCGTATTCGAATTGCCACTGCCAGCCGCCGTCCCTCCGATTACGTTGATCCTGTATTTATCATTTGTGGCTACCGCCGTGGGGAACGCGCTGTCAAGCGTGATGCTGTTAGCGGTGTTGCCGGCAATTTTCCGGACCAGCAGGCTGTTGGCCCCGTTTGTCATCTGCAGGTATTTGCCGGCCCACTGATTGGTCTCCCAACTCTTCCATGGGGTCGATGTCCCGGCCATTACCCTGGTATCGTTAAGGCTGGTCGTTGTACCGCTTGTTGCCATGCCATTGTAGGTTACCGGCATTCTGCCACGGCACATGACTGGTTGATACTGATAACCATATGAAGCAAGCGTAAATTGATACCTCAGACAGGCGTATAAGTTCGTATTGTTGGAGGTGGAGTCCGAGGGTATCAAGCCCGGAACTGCCGGGATCGTGTAGTCTGTCTGCATGTCGAAATCGCCAATCAGCGGCGTCAGGTCATTCAGGGTCATCATTTCATAGTTATAATTCTGTCCAACGCCCGGCGAAACTGAGCTGAACTCAACCAGACCGCCGCTGGCCGACAATTTCGCCGTTCCCTTGGAGCTGCCGGCCGCCAAAGCGGAGCTGATGGTTCCGTTGACCCCGGTTGCCGCGATCAGATAGGTGTCGTTCGTGGCGATTGTGTTGTCGAAGGCCGGGGTGACGGTAAGGGTTGTGGCGGTATAGCCGCTGATCTGCCTGACCTGACCGTTGTTGTTTCCCGACGTCATTACCAGGTAGTACCCGGCTGTCCAATCGGTGCTCCAGCTCTTTGTGGAGTCAATGAGAAGGGTGGTGGTGGTGCCGGGTGTGGCCGTACCAAAGTCCGAACCCACCTGGTAGGTATCCCCGGCAACGATTGCGGCCGGGAAGGAAGTGGCCGGGGCTGTCGTGTCAATGGTCAGAGAAGTGGTGGCATTGCTTGCGATCTTCCTGACCTGTCCCATGTTGGCGCTGTTGACGCTGCTCACGATCTTCAGGTAGTGCGGCGTTGTCGCCCACTGGCTCGTCTTCCAGTTTTTGAAGGAGTCGCTAAGCTGTGTTGTAGTGCCGGCGGTCGCGGTCCCTGAAACCGTATTCAGAATCCTGTAGGTATCGGATGTTGTTACCGGGGCCGTCAGCGCCGGGGTTATGAAAAATACGGAGTTGGTGTTGCCGGCAACTGTTCCGGAAAGGGTGCTCCCCCCGGAGGTGATCAGAACCGGGCAATTCAGCCACTGGAGATTGGTCCACGAGTTCTTGATCAGACCACCTGCCAGGGATGTGTCCTGGATAGCAGTGTATGCAGAATCCAGAACATTGCCGGATAATGTAACCGAGACCTCTTTTTGACGATAATTATTCCCCACTTCCGGGGTCCAGGTCATAATATTGATCCCGCTGATGAAGTCGTCCACATTTCCGGCCTTCCTCACCCGGTAAGTGTACTGTTTCAACGGTTCGATCCCGACCTTGTCGTTGTAGGTCAGTACATTGCCGACCGTGGCTATGTTGGTGAAATTGCCGTTGGCCAACTTCTTCTCGATTTCGAATCCTCTGTTGTCATCGGGTACGTTGTTCCAATCGAGTTTGACGGCGAACGGGCCTTGAGCAGTGGCATCCAGGTGGATGGAGTTCGACAGCGTGACGCAGGCAGCAGCGCTCCAATCGGTCGGCCAGCCGCAGGCGCCGTTCTTGGCGGCACGCACACGGTAGCAATGGTCACTACCGGAGATGAGATTGGTGAGGCTG
>MHXL01000031.1:0-362 GCA_001824455.1 Desulfuromonadaceae bacterium GWB2_53_15 | reverse complement strand
CGAAGCCGGTCTCCTCGCTGCCGGTATTGTCCATCCAGTTCAGATCTATCCGGGTGGGGGTCACCCCGTAGGCGGCCAGACCGGACGGGGCGAACGGTGTCGCGGTTTTGACCGGATTGCTGTTGCTGCTGTAATACCTGGTTCCAGCAGTTTCATCGCCCCATTGATTGGCGAAGCTGAAACAGGTCTGGGAAGGGGTGAGCGACGATGAAGAGACCTCAAAATCCAGCGCGACGCTCGGTTCAGCTGCCACATACTTGCGCACCCGCACCCAGTCCCAATCGACCTGCATCGATTCGCCCGGATTGGCGACACTGCCGCCGATAACGATCCGCGCATCGGTATAGGTGAATGTAGCATTG
>MHXL01000030.1:1513-5268 GCA_001824455.1 Desulfuromonadaceae bacterium GWB2_53_15 | reverse complement strand
GGCATGGCGCTTGTCCTGCATTTCAAAATTATGCAGGGATGAAATCGCAGCAAGTTCCGCCTCCTCTTCGCCGGAAATGATCCTGATTTCCCGGCCGAGTTCGCTGTTAAGCATCTCGATCAACTCAGTCCCATTGGCTGCATTCCTGACAGCACTAGTGGCAACCGCTTCAACTTCAATTACCTGGAACCCCTCTATGAGTTTCCGTATGATGCCGATTGCTTCAACAGCGCGCTTGGACGCCGCTGGTGAGATCATGCCGCTTTTACTCAGATTTTCGCCAAGACGAACAGTGGCCTTCTCGTCATCCAGCACCAAAAACCTGCCCTGCTGGTCGACTTCGACAACAATGCAGCGAATTGAGTTGGTACCTATGTCAATAGCAGCCAATCGTGTTTTCTTCATTTGCAACCTCATGTAATTCTAATCAGAGATTACCTTCCTCTAGATATAAAAGCAAGGTCCAGGTTCCTAATGTTAACCGTAACAGACGCAATTTAAACAGAAAAGGCGAAGCATAGATACGCTTCGCCTTTTCTGCATATTCTGTTAATGCCTATTATTTATTCGGCACTATAGCCTTCCAAACGTGTTCCATCGGGGTTCAGGCCGAGGGCTTCCTTGCGGGAAAGCTTGATCTTGCCGTTTTTGTCAACGCCAATACACTTGACCAGAACCTGATCACCTTCGTTGAGCACCTCGGTGACCGTCTTAACGCGCTTGGTATCCAGTTCGGAGATATGCACCAAACCGTCGGTACCGGGCATGATCTCCACAAAAGCGCCAAAATCCATGATCTTCTTGACGATACCCATGTAGAGCTTGCCTTCTTCGGCATCTTCGGTAAGATCTCGGATCATTTTAATGGCCAGGTCACAGGCCTCTTTACTCGTACTGGCGATATTAATACGGCCCGTATCGTCGATGTCACAGGTTACGCCCGTGGTTTCGGTTATATTGCGGATGTTCTTGCCGCCAGTACCGATAACGTCGCGGATCTTGTCGGTCTTTACCCAGATGGTGGTGATGCGTGGGGCAAAGGGAGACATCTCGGCGCGCGGAGCAGAGAGTGTCTCGGCCATCTTGCCGAGTATGTGCAGACGACCATCACGGGCCTGGCTGAGGGCCTTCTGCATGATCTCTCTGGTAACGCCGCCGATCTTGATGTCCATCTGCAGGGCAGTGATGCCGGCGGAAGTTCCGGCGACCTTGAAATCCATGTCGCCGAGATGGTCTTCGTCCCCCAGGATATCGGACAGGATGGCAACCTTGTCACCTTCCATGATCAGGCCCATGGCAATACCGGCAACCGGGGCGGTGATCGGTACGCCGGCATCCATCAGCGACATGCAGCCGCCACATACAGACGCCATCGATGAAGAACCATTGCTCTCCAGGGTCTCAGCAACGATTCGGATAGTGTAAGGAAAATCGTCATGCTTGGGTAGAACTGCCGAAATCGCACGTTCTGCCAACATGCCGTGGCCGATCTCACGGCGACCAGGTCCCAGGCGGAAGCTGGTTTCACCAACCGAGAAGGGGGGAAAATTGTAATGCAGCAGGAAACGTTTGCGGTACTCGCCGTAGAGCGAATCCATGCGCTGTTCGTCACTGGAGGTACCCAAGGTGGCGGCAACCAGCGACTGGGTCTCACCACGGGTAAACAGTGCTGAACCGTGTACACGTGGCAAAATACCAGCTTCAGTGGTGATCGGGCGGATTGTGACGGTGTCGCGACCGTCGATACGGATGCCTGTATCAAGGACATCGGCCCGGACGCGATCATATTCGAAATCGCCCAGGAAAGCCTTGATCTGCTTGCCCTTGCCTTCAAATTCGCCCTTTAGGGCTTCGACCGTATCGGCAGTAATCAGGTCGATCTGGTTGTGTCGTTCCTGCTTTGACTTGATCTTGACAGCTTCGGACATACGGCCGTAGGCCAGTTCACGCACCTTTGCCAACAAGGCCTCATCCACAAACGGAGGCAACACTTCACGCTTGGTCACACCGACAAGTTCTTTTAGTTTTTCCTGAGCGTCCAGCACCGGCTGTACGGCTGCGTGCCCGAAGAAAATGGCATCAAGCATATCTTCTTCAGAGACGAACTTGGCCTCGCCTTCCACCATGATGACCGCATCGCGGCTGGCAGCGACAACGATCTCCATATCGCTCTGATCAAGCTCTTCAGCGGTAGGGTTGCAGATCAGCTGGCCATTTACCCGACCTACTTTAACGCCGGCAATAGGTCCTTGGAAAGGGATGTCGGAAACCTCGAGAGCTGCTGAAGCACCTAGCATTGCCAGAATACGGGGGTCATGATCCTTGTCAGCCGAGACCACCGTTGCCATGACCTGTGTGTCGTTGAGAAAATTTTCTGGAAAGAGTGGCCGGATGGGGCGATCAATCAAACGGCAGGTAAGGGTTTCGGGATCTGAGGGACGAGCTTCCCGTTTGAAAAAACTGCCGGGAATCTTGCCGCCGGCATAGGCCTTCTCGGTGTAATTGACCGTCAGGGGAAAGAAATCCTGTCCCTCTTTGGCTTCTTTTTGAGCCACGGCTGTCACCAGCACCATTGTATCGCCGCTTCTCACCATTACCGCACCGTTGGCCTGCTTGGCCATCTTGCCGGTGGATATGGTCACTGTCTTGCCGCCAAACTCAACATTTACAACGTGTTCCATAAAATTCTCCTGTTGTGTGTTGCGTTGGGGCCGTCGCTACAATCCCCTTGTTTCGATGCTGACAGCACAGAGAACAAAGAGACTCTACCCACGTCCCCAACAAAAAATAAAAGGGCTAAAAAAGCCCTCTTTTGATAAACGAGCATACGAAAATGTTGAAGGCAATATACCCGTTATTCAACGGGTATACTGCTCTCCATTACCTGCGTATGCCGAGTCGCTCGATCACCTTCTTGTACCTGTCCAGCTCTTTGCCTTTGAGGTAGTCCAGAAGCCGACGCCTCTGGCCGACGAGCTTCAGAAGCCCTCTCCGGCTGTGGTGGTCTTTCTTGTGAATCTTGAAGTGCTCGGTCAAATAGATAATCCGCTCGGTGAGTATTGCAATCTGCACCTCGGGAGAACCTGTGTCACTGTCATGTTTTTTGAACGAATTAATGATTTCCTGCTTCTTTTCGGTTGCCAGCACTGCTAACACCTCCTTTTATGTACGCTTTTTCAGCATAATGTTCATTTTCATCGGCTTGCTGTAAGCTTAAACTAATACCACACCACTGCCGACATGTAAAGTATTAACTCAGATGAAAACACGCTTCAGAATGATGCGGACAGGATTGTCGGTAACCGGCACAAGCTGTGCGACTGCGACAAGCGCCTGATCGCAAGATAATCTTGCCAAAATTGGTGCATGAAAATCGAGAGGCATGGACAGTGCGGTATCTCCCCAACCAGGCGAAATGCCGTGTTTCACCTTAAACAGGCCGGTATCCGCCAAAGGGATATCAACCAAGTGGCTGAGAGCGGCATAGGGCGATACGAACAGGTCCGCCCTTACAGCCACACTGCCGACGGCCAACTCAAGAGTTTCGATGGACAAGGCCGCAGATATCCCAAAAGGACCGCTGGCCGTCCTGCGCAATTCCTGAAGAACAGCACCACAGCCAAGAGCAGTTCCAATATCGTCCGCCAGGGAACGAACATAGGTACCACGCGAACAGTTTACCCTCAAGCCAACAAATGGCGGTTCAAAAGATAACAGCTCCAGTGACTTGATTTCAATCTGGCGCGCTACCCTTT
>MHXL01000030.1:1258-1469 GCA_001824455.1 Desulfuromonadaceae bacterium GWB2_53_15 | reverse complement strand
TCGCGCTTGATTGCTGAAAACATAGGGGGCACCTGACTGATGGCACCAGTAAAGCGTGTCATCGCCGCCTCCAGCGATGGCCTGTCAACAGTCGAACAATCCGCTTCACGCAGCACTTTTCCTGTCATATCGAGTGTGTCAGTAACAACACCGAGACGCATCACTGCCTCATAGCACTTAAATCCTTCATTCAGAAAAGGAATAGCCTTGG
>MHXL01000030.1:0-1110 GCA_001824455.1 Desulfuromonadaceae bacterium GWB2_53_15 | reverse complement strand
ACCATTCATAATGGGTGACATTCAGGATGATCTTGTCGTAGAGGGCTTAATATGCAGATAGGACCGGGGGCAGGCTGAAAACATAACAGGCAAAAGTTGACAACTAGGCTTCCACAGGTTGATTTTAATAAATCTTATGATCAATGAAAAGATTCCATAATGCTATAAACCTTTGATTTAACTTCATCCAATGTTCCATCAACTGTACAACCGGCGGCGTTATGATGTCCGCCTCCACCGAGGATAGCCGCAAATTCGGCCACATTAACCTTACCTTTGGAGCGGAAGCCAACCTTATATCTTCTTTCATCCGTCTGACGAAAGAAGATAGCTACCTCCACCCCCCTGATGGAGCGTGGATAATTAACAAATCCATCTGTCAATTCTGCATCTGCACCAGTTTTAACATACATATCCAGTGTAACTGTCAGCGAAGCGGCCAGCCCTTCCTTGATCACCTCAAGGGTATTAATGGCCAGGGCCAATAGTTCAAGACGCTTCAACGGTTGGTTTTCGTAGATCTGTTCGGCTACGTCCCAGGCATTGATGCCGCACCCAATCATCTCGCCAGCAATACTGAACGCCTCGCGGTTTGAGTTTGAGTAGCGAAACGAGCCTGTATCGGTAATTATGGAGACATATAGACAAATAGCAGTCTCTTTGTCGAAACTATAACCGAACTCGCTGACGATACGATGCACCAGGACGCCTGTTGCAGCTGCATCAGGATCGATAAGATTATAGGCCCCAAACGGCTCACAGCCAAGATGATGGTCTAGATTAATGAGTTTTTTACTACGTGTGAATCGGCAGAAGACGTCCCCGGCCCGACGTAATTCACCGATATCCAGCACAAAGGCAACGTCGAAGTCGCGGTCTGGTATCCGGGAATGAACATTCTCGGTACCCGGCAGAAAGGCATACAACTCCGGAACAGGATCGCAAAAATGTACGTACACATCCTTACCTATTTTCCGCAGAAAAGATGCCAAAGCCAATGTTGACCCAATTGCATCGCCGTCCGGGCTCTCATGGGAGGTCAGCAGAAAGGAGTTACTGGTGCGGATCTCACTAACTATGTTCTGAATCATCTCCAACATGCCCTGTACT
>MHXL01000029.1:1498-5464 GCA_001824455.1 Desulfuromonadaceae bacterium GWB2_53_15 | reverse complement strand
TAATCGATAACAACAAGATCTGCATGCTCGACTATTGTGCGAAAATAATAAACCTCGAACCGATAGAAGACAAATTCAACAGCTTTGGCTGGGAACATTTCCCTGTAGATGGGCATGACATAGAACAGGTGTGCATGGTATTGAAGAAAGCCTCTTGTCATTACAATGGAAAGCCAAAGGTTGTCATCGCAAATACAATAAAAGGTAAAGGGGTTCCCAAACTCGAAGGAGACTCATTGTGCCACATACGGGCACTTAAACCTGAAGAGATTGATGCCCTGATCGAGGAGATGCAGCCATGAAGCCTGAAGTGATGAGGGATATTCTGATTGATGAAATCTACAAAAGAATGAAAGCAAACGATAGAATATTTTTCCTTTCTGCTGATTTCGGTTCACCAGCCCTTGATCGTCTCAGGGAGGATTTTCCTGAAAGATTTATAAATGTGGGGATTGCTGAGCAGAACCTTATCTCTGTTGCTGCGGGACTGGGGCTCGAAGGTTTCACTGTTTTTGCATATGCAATAGCTCCTTTTTTATCGATGCGGGCTTTTGAACAGATAAGAATCAGTCTTGCCCTGATGGCACAGACGAGAGAGGTAAACGTCAATCTTATCGGTGTTGGCGCTGGCCTCAGTTACGATGTTACCGGGCCGACCCATCATTGCCTGGAAGATATAGCACTCATGCGCTTACTTCCGAATGTGAACGTTGTCTCGCCTGCGGACTCTTCATTCATGGGTGACATTGCCTCCTATGCCATTTCCGACAGCAAGCCATGTTACATTCGCCTAGATGGAAAAGCGCTTCCCCGTGTGTACCCATCAGGAAGCGAACCACAATTCAGTGATGGTTTTGGCCAGCTTCGAGCCGGTAAAAAAATCTGCCTTATTTCAACTGGATATATGACTCATATCGCTTTGCAGGTTGCTGATGCCCTGAGCAAGGAAGGCTGCTCAATCGGTTTGGTAGATGTGTTTCTACTGAAAAATCTGAACACGTCAAAACTGAAGACCGAATTAAACAACTACGAAATACTGGTTACCCTGGAAGAAGGCTTTATCTGGCGGGGGGGACTTGATTCTTTGGTTTCTTCGCTTACCATGTCATCAAAAACACCCAAGCCTGTTTATCCCTTAGGGTTCGATGATAAGTATATATTTGAAGTCGGTGATCGTAAGCATCTTCATGAAGTCGCGGGTCTTGGTGTCGACAGAATTGTCGAGAAGATTAAATCTCTGAATTGTTAATATATGGAAACTTTAGGAGGTTTTGGTGGCGGAATTGAACCAGATTAACATGCTTGCCCAAAAGTCTGCTTCCCTGCGTCTAGCAGTACTCGAAATGGTGGCTGTTGCCAAAAAAGGTCATATTGGTGGCGCCTACTCATGCATTGATATCCTCGTCGCTCTGTATTACGGAGGAGTCTTGCGCTTCGATCCGGTAAACCCCTCATGGCCACTGCGCGACCGATTTATTTTGAGCAAAGGTCATTCAGGAGCAGCCCTTTTTGCGGTGCTTGCGGATCTCGGGTACTTTGACTCTGCAGAACTGACCCGTTACTGTTGTAATGGAGGTATCCTCGGGGGACACCCGGATCGAAAGGTTCCAGGGATTGAAGCTGATACAGGATCATTAGGCCATGGGCTCGGGATCGGTGCCGGAATGGCTTTGGCAGCGAAGATGGACGGAGCGGAAGGGCGGGTGTTCGTTCTCGTTGGAGATGGTGAGTGCAATGAAGGATCCGTCTGGGAAGCCTTGGTCTTTGCTGCCCGTCACCGGCTTTCAAACCTTACTCTTATTATAGACCGCAATCGTCAGTGTGTCCTCGACTTTACCGAAGAGTGCGCACCGCTTGATCCACTGGCTGAACGACTTGCGGCTTTTGGTTGGGATGTAGCAGAGGTCGATGGTCATTCCTTTCAGGAACTATTATCAACTTTTGAACAGAAACCCTCCACACGCCCCCGTGCAATAGTGGCCAACACCATTAAAGGCAAGGGAGTTTCTTATATGGAAAAGGTTCTCAAGTGGCATCATTCGGTGCCGAATGTCGAAGAGCTAGCTATTGCCAGGGCCGAGCTTACCGCTAAAACGCAGGCATAATAAATAGAATAAGGTGAAAAAATGCCAGAATTAGTTGACATTAGAGATGCTTTTTTTGATGAGCTCTACCAAATTGCAAAAGATGACGGGAATGTCGTTTTCATGGCCGCCGACATGGGGGCATTCAGTTTGGAAAGATTCCGAAAAGACTTTCCAGAGCGATTCATCAACGTAGGCATCTCCGAACAAAATCTTATCAGCGCTGCGGCCGGACTAGCTTTATCTGGGAAAAAAGTATTTGTCTACGCCATCATTCCATTTGTAACACTTCGTTGCCTTGAACAGATTAAGGTTGATCTTTGTGTAATGAACCTTCCGGTCACCATAGTCGGCGCCGGTGCTGGTTTCACGTATTCCAGCGATGGTCCTACCCATCATGCCATAGAGGATGTTTCCGTCATGCGGGCACTGCCAGGCATGACCATTTATAACCCGAGCGAGCAGATGACTGCCAAAGCTGCCGCGCAAATGGCCTACCAAGCTACTGGTCCTGTGTACGTTCGATTGGATAAAGGTGTCTGGCCTCTGTTGCGTGAAGCCAATGAGGATTTTTCCGCTGGGTGCTCAAAGCTTCGTAATGGTTCTCAAGTTCTTATTGTCGCCACCGGCAGTATGACTCATATGGCGCTAAAGGTGGCAGACGCTGTCAGCGAATCCGGCGTAAGTGCCGGGGTAGTCGATCTTTATCGGTTGAAACCAGTTGCAACTGAACTTGCTGAAATTGCTATAAAATTTCAATTGCTCGTGACTTTGGAAGAGCATACCCTGATTGGAGGAATGGGTGGGGCTGTGGCGGAGCTTTTTGCCGACCATGGAGTTCTGCTTCCCATTGTTCGTCTTGGAATCAAGGATGTTTATCCGGAACGATATGGCGACCGGGATTGGATGTTAAAGGATATTGGCCTCGATGTTGACTCTTTGACCACTCGGATTATGCTGGAATTGCATCGCGTCTCGTGCGGAACAATGGAACGATCGATGGCATTTGATATGACGAGCGAAATCGTTAATTCTCTTGATATTTCCGGTTTTTCCCGTTTACTCGGTGTCCCTGAAGAAGAATTCAGCGCCGAAATTCGACAATTTATCGACAGTACCAATTTTGACTATGAAATTGTGGGAGGGGCGGACAGGGAAAGACTTCTTCTCCAGATTCTAAACACCATTGACTCCGGTACGTTGTCTGTATCCGGACCGGCAAAACAGGTTGCCTGGGAGCGGGGTTGGAGCGAAAACCTGCTTGAATTTGAGCAATCCGGCAATGATCCGAAAGCACTGTTCCCGAAATTCGTTCGGAAGGGTCAGGTGATGAGGCTGCAAGGTTCTTTCATCCTTCCTTCGAACCCAGATTTCGAGAGCGCCATGGTCAGGGTGATTCGAGATGTACTTTTCCGTAAATATTTTGCCGATGTTCGTTCTGTTTTCGAATTTGGTTGTGGGACCGGTCTTAACCTATTGCACCTCGCGAGTATATTTCCGGAAAAACATCTATATGGACTCGATTGGGCACAATCTTCTTGCGATATTGTCAACCGGCTTGCCAAGGCCCAAGGGATTAATCTTAAGGGGATCAGGTTCGACATGTATACCCCTGATTCAGCCCTCGATTTGACATCTGCCGACGGTGTCTTCACCATCGGTGCGCTTGAACAGTTGGGCACCGGTTTTGGCCCGTTTCTTTCATTCCTCAGGGAGAAATCCCCGGCGATATGCATCCACTTTGAAACTTTGAACGAGTTGTACGTAAACCCGACCCTTTCGGATCATCTGATCAAGCGTTATTCCGATACGAGAAAGTATCTTGACGGATTCCTCGACGCGCTAAAAGAACTGGAACGCTCTGGTTTGGCGGAAATACTTC
>MHXL01000029.1:1092-1333 GCA_001824455.1 Desulfuromonadaceae bacterium GWB2_53_15 | reverse complement strand
GTGTCTTCATGTCTTTCTCAAGCAGGACACTCTGTCTCCGTGGTCAACCTCAATCAGGGAGGGGAAGAGTGCTATGAACGTTTGGCGAAGGTGGTCGCTTCGCAAAAGCCCAAGCTGGTCCTGACGGGAGGATTGTCTGCTCATTATCAACAGATTCGCCGTCTTGTAACAGTGGTGCGGGAATTGTCTCCAGAAACGTTAATTGTGGCGGGTGGGGGGGTTGTCACTGCTTCGCCAAAAC
>MHXL01000029.1:0-1019 GCA_001824455.1 Desulfuromonadaceae bacterium GWB2_53_15 | reverse complement strand
CAATCTTTTTTTGACCAACCCTCGCTCTCCCATTATGGACCTTGATTCGCTCCCTTTCCCTGATCTTGAGGGATTTGGTATCGAGGAATATCTCTCACTTCAGCAGCCCAATGACAACCTGTATCTTTATATAAGCGATCACCCCCGTTTTTATCCGATCATATCAAGCCGTGGCTGTCCATATAACTGCACGTTTTGCTATCACCCTTTGGGGCAAAAATATCGCAGCAGGTCTGTAGATAATTTTATAGCCGAAATAGAATATGTTATTTCAAGGTACGATGTTCGTAATATTGCAATTTTTGATGAACTTCTTGCATGCAATAGAGAACGGCTTTTTGAGATATGTAATAGAATAAAAGAATTGTCACGACCGGTACAATGGATGTGCCAGCTTCGTGTTGATTTTATTGATGAAGAATTACTTCGAACTATGAAAGAAGCAGGTTGTTTTATCGTAAGTTATGGATTTGAAAGTGCAAGTGATGAAGTACTTCAGAGCATGAAAAAATTTATTTCCAAGGAACAAATTGACCGGGCTCTTCGGCTTACCCGCGCTGCAGGGATCGGTATACAGGGGTATTTCATATTTGGAGACCCTGCTGAAACGCTTGAGACCGCTCATGAGACTCTCACATTCTGGAAAAGTAATTCCGATTACCATATTACTCTGGGATATATTCGCCCCTATCCTGGTTCAGTGCTCTGGGAAACCGAGCTAAGAAAGAGCGGGCTTGACGAACTCTCTTTCCTTGAGAAATGTGTTTATGACCCGCCCAATATGAGCCGTTTATCTCCAAAGGAGTGGTTTTTACTTCAGAAGGAAGTTCAGGGCGCCTTGATGGACAATAACCATTTCGGGGAGTTCATTTCCGGATATAAACAAGAAAGTGGTGGCGAATCGATGACCATTCGATGCCTTCACTGTGGTGGCATTGTTGATTCATTTCCGGATATAAACAAGAAAGTGGTGGCGAATCGATGACCATTCGATGCCTTCACTGTGGTGGCATTGTTGA
>MHXL01000028.1:9816-10096 GCA_001824455.1 Desulfuromonadaceae bacterium GWB2_53_15 | reverse complement strand
CAAATATAAGGACCCTGCAACAGGTGTTGAAAAGAAGCTGCTTAATGGGCATATGTACCTCCATGACGCGTCAAAACCGCCACCCATGGAGAAATTCTATTCCAGGGCCGATTTTATTGGCAGGAATTCCCCATATGCTGATGGCAACTATTTCAACGAAGTTCCTGCCGGCACCTATTACATTCGAATCACTGAAAGAAAAGTCGTCGGAAACACCACGGCATTCAACCGTCAGGGGCCACCGCAGTATGGTGATTACACCTGGTTTCAGACAACTCCC
>MHXL01000028.1:7343-9717 GCA_001824455.1 Desulfuromonadaceae bacterium GWB2_53_15 | reverse complement strand
AAAGGTATCCCTCTAACGGGCCGCTTTGTAAGAGCACAGACGGAGCCATGTTATGATGATGGATATAATAATAATATCAATCAATGCGGTCCGAACAAGTTCATAGCACTGCAACCCACCGACACTGCCGGCAAGTATACCCTTGAGTTGAGAGAGCCGGGCACATATTATCTTTACACCTCTGCCTGTCTTACCCCTGATCACTTCGAATATAGCGGAAACCGTTGCGCATATACGCAGGCAGCGGCTCCCATAACCGTACAGGTGGGGGATAAAAAAACCACTGACTTTGTTGTTCCTACTTACCCTTGATTTATCAGTAGTTATTGGGTGCAACGCTCCAGTGGCACCCAATAACTACTGATTTATAGTATCTTGAACGAGGCAGTAATGAATATCTTGATTTTATTCGCAATTTTTCTTTTGGCGACCCTTGCTTCTGCGGAAACCGTCATCATCGAATATCCTGATCATTTTTATGTTGAGTCGACCGGCTCCCCCAACGGGAAATCAGCGGTATCCCTCGAAACCAATGCACCTGCTTCTCGCCCACCGGCAGCCCCATTCCGTGAAAGTATCTCATCTGTCGAAAAAACATCAGATACCGAGGAGCGGATAAAGGCATTATCAGAAGGAATAGAGCGACTGCAAAAGGAACATGAGGACCTGTCACCTACACAGGAAGGAGAAACTCCCGAACAGGTTAACCGCAGGGAACAGGAAGCTTATGGGAAACTTAAGAGAATCAAACGGATGTCGTCGGAACTGCAAAAATTGACGGAACAGAGCAAGGAAGAAAGGTAAGAATAATAGGTCGATCCCTCTTCGCCAAGAAATTTAAGCCATTTTTGGAGATATCAACCTTCCCAACTTTCCTCGGCACTGCTATCTACTTCCAGACACTATATTTGATTATTTTGATGATAAATTACTAAGTTAGTTAACTATTGCATTTCCGTAAATATAGCTAAAAAGCTGTTGCTATTGATATTCGACTTCCCTATACTTTTACTAAACTAAGAGGGATACAATCCAGACTAAGACTGTCGGCAGAGCGTGCCTGTGCCTGCAGGAGGTTAAGTGAAAAATTTATTCGCACTACTGCTGTTAGTACTTATTGCAATGTCCAACCCGGCCCATGCCTGTGTGGGTAAAACACTCTTCGTGGGGATATCCGGCCCCCCTCAGGACATGCTGTTTGCCGAGATTATTTCCCAGCTGGTTACGGAGCGTACCGGTACGACAGTGAAAATCCTGCAATTCAAAGACAGCACAGAACTCTACAATGCAATCAGAAAAGGTGAGGTCGGTATGCTGGTAGAGGGCACTGATCGCGCCCTCCAAATAATTAAGCGCAAGGAAAGCAATTCCCGGCTGGCCTACGACCTGGTAAAAAAAGAGTATCGCAAGAGCCTGAACCTGGTGTGGCTCGATCCGTTCGGCACCGGCCAACTGCTTGCCCCGGTCATCTCGGTTGACACTATAGGACATCTGCCTGCCCTCCCAAAACTCCTTAACAAGCTGGCCGTTGTACTGAATGAAGACAGTTACAATAAGCTGTTAAAGTCTTTCAAACCTGACGAAAAACCGCGCAAGATTGCCCGCGACTTTCTGAAGGCAAAGAAGCTTATCTGAAAAGCGTGGAGCCACAGGCATCGCAACCCATGTATGAGCGACTGTACCGTTTTCTTGGTGGGACCGGTCTGGCGCTCATTCTTTTCGGCACAATTACACTGCTGTCGATTCCTGGAACATTTGGATTCGGCCGTTCCCTGTATGCCAATCCGCTCTTCAAGTTCATTCTCGGCCTATTGATGGTGAATCTGCTTGTCTGCACCGTACAGCGCTGGAAAAGGCTGAAGTGGCCGGTCCTGCTCCTGCACGGCGGAATCCTGGTTGTCATGTCTGGTGCGTTCCTAACCTCTCTGGGTTATGTCGCCACGGTCAACATCTTTGAGGGGGGTAAGACGGAACTGGCATATCGCTGGGACCAGGAGCAGGATATGCCCCTCGGCTTTGATTTGGCGGTGGAAAAGATCCACCGGGAATATCTGCCGCTTCCGGTCAAGGTAGGTGTACTGCAGGGAGAGGAAAAGGTAGGACTGTTTACCCTCAAGACCGGTGAAAGCTTCACCATGGGTAACTATCGTGTCCGGGTCGATTCCATCGACCTCCAATCAGAAACTTTGTTCCTGACGATCCTCCAGGGAGAGCGCATCCTCGGCACATCCACAACAGCAGATGAATCAAAACTTCCGGCAGGCTTTCCATACGCCTTCAGGCTTGTGGCCTTTCAGAACCCGATTCTCAAGCGAACATGGGTAGACTTGAAACTCTTACGGGATGCAGTGGTACTTGCACAAGGCAGCACAGA
>MHXL01000028.1:0-6893 GCA_001824455.1 Desulfuromonadaceae bacterium GWB2_53_15 | reverse complement strand
TGCGCACCTTCAAGATAGCCGTCAAACTGCAGACCTACCTGAGGAAATACGGGGTGCTCAGCGTTTTCCTGGCATCTTTTGTCGGAATTATCACCCCGCTCTGTGCCTGCGGCACTCTGACCACTGCCATAAGCCTTCTGTTTGCGGGAATACCACTGGCGCCGGTCATGGCCCTGATGGTCACTTCGCCCCTGCTGAGCCCCTCCACCTATCTGCTTACCCTGAACGATCTTGGTCCGGAATGGACTGTCATCAGAACCGTATCTGCATACTCCATGGGATGCTTCGCGGGGTTGGTGACGCACTACATGAGCAAGCACGGGAGCTTCAATAAAAACGACATCTTCATCGAAGGAGCAATCATCAGGGGCGACTTCCATGACGACGATTATCCTGATGAGCGCCTGCGCTGCAACTGCAGGAGGAATTTCGGCAACCGGGTGGCTGTCAAAACGGGAAACAAGTTCCTGGTATTTCTGGCAAAGTCCAGCGAAATGCTGTGGGTGGTTGGAAAGTACGTCCTTGTTGGCGTTATTGTCGGGGCGGTTGTCGAGCGCTACATGCCTACTGAATGGATCTATCGCTTCTTTGGACAAAAAGATCCGCTGAATGTTGTCTGGATAACCCTTGCCTCGGTTCCGATGTTTCTTCACCAGATCAGCGTCTCGAGTATTCTCTTTCACATCAAGAGTTCCCTGGGCGGCACACTGGATAGCAGTGCTGCCCTGGCGTTCATGATCGGCGGCCCGGTAACGGCGGTGCCCACCATGGTGCTTTTTTGGACCTTTTTCAAAAAACGGGTTTTCGTCCTTTATATGCTGATCTGCTTTTCCGGAACCCTGTTGATTGCCTACACATTTCAATTTCTGATCTTCGCACCGGGAGTGGATCTGGGCAATCCGCTCCTGAAAGCGGTCAACTCCCTTTCAGGAGGAACCTCAACCGTCATCCTGAAAAACAGCCCTAACGTGCGAATGGTCATGGACCCGGCCGGAAAAGGGATCATTGCCACCTACACCAACGACTTGGATGGTCAAGGAGGCATCGTATTCGATGCCTCGCCCCTCCGTTTCAGTACCCCTTTGGCAAACAGCTATGACAACCGCACATACATCCTGAATGTCGCCACATGGCTGGAAGAAAATTCCAGCGCGCCGGCGCAGAAGCAGATCCTGGTCTACAGCATGGCAGACAGTTCAGCTGACAAAGCGTCAATGCCTTTGGGAGAAATGGTGCTGGTTGATCTCGCCAAGGAAGGATTCACCGTAAAAATGGTCCGGCGCAAAGATATTCCTCAAGTTTCCAGACAGTTGCTGGCTGAGTGCGGACAACTCTGGCTGTTCTTTGATCGCCAGGCAAAAAACGGATTGAGCGCCGGAGAATTGCAAACTCTGGCTGACCATAACGCCAATAACAGGGGCACTTTGGTTATTGCTGCTGATCCGCAACCTGACGGGTTTGGTGAACAAGCGGTAAACCGCCTGTCGTCGCCTTACGGCGTACAGTTCTCCGGAATGGTGCAAAATCCTGATAAAATACATGTCTCAGTTGCCTCAAGCTTTTTCAACCGGGCCTCGGATCTGCTCGGCACAGTCTTGAAAATTGTAAAGAAGGCATAACAAACTCCCCCACAACCATGGAGTCATACTTATCTACAGGAGGAATACAATGAAATCACAGGTTTTTGACGTACAGAACATCAAGAAATTTGATGATGAAAAACGCCATATGGAAACCATCTGGTCCGATGATCATGCCAGGATCAGCCTGATCTGCATGAAACCTGGCCAGGAAATCATCACCCATACCCACCACGGCAGCCACATCTGGACGGTCATGGAAGGTACTGGCGAGCTTGTTTCCGGAAAAAATTCCCAGACCATAACAATGGGGCAGATCGTTGTCGTCCCTGCTTTTGAGGATCACGGCATTCGGAACTCATCGACCGAAAACCTGGTTATCGCTTCGATTACAGGACAAGGCGACTAACCCCCCTCAGTCCCCCCTTGTCAGGGGGGAAGCTTTTAAGCCGCCCCTGACAAGGGGAGGTTTGGAGGGGTTTACACGAAAGTAAGACGGAGAAAACAGATGCGTAGAATCCAGCGCAATCCCGATGTGCTCTGGCGCGAGGAAGACGAGCAGCGCGACCAGGCCCGCAACGCACTCGAACAGGGTGATGATGCTGAGGATATTGCTACTTCGCTGTTGTTCAACAATGGCGTTATGCTGTCCCTCAATATCCTTGGCACCGAGATCTGGAAGTTGTGCGATGGCCGCACTACCGAAGAAATCGTGGCTGAACTGCTCACCTGCTTCGAAGTGGAAGAGGATGAGCTGAGCGCTGATGTGACTGCCTTTTTGAATGAGCTGGCAACGAAGGGGTTTATCCGTTATGGGGAATGAATGGCTGGTCAAGGCCCCGCTCACCATCAACTGGGCCCTTAACAATAGTTGCAACTTTGCCTGCCGCCACTGCTACAGCCGTGTGGAGACAGGTGAGGAACTGGATGGCTCTACCCTGCGCGCTTGTTTCGACAAAGTTGCCAAGCTGGGAGTCATGGCAGTCAATTTCGGCGGTGGGGAGCCTTTGCTCCGTGCCGACCTGCTGGAGCTGGCCAGCCATGCCGCCAGCCTGAAGATGCGGGTCTCCATGAACAGCAACGGCTATCTTCTCGATCAGGCCAAGGCGCTGGAATTGAAACAGGCCGGTTTTGCCGCCGTGGGGATCAGCCTGGACAGCCATGAGGCCGCGGTACACGACCGTTTTCGCGGGGTCGAAGGGAGCCATGTCCGGGCTTTGGCAGCCTTGGGCTTCCTGCAGGGCGCCGGCATCAGAACATCCCTTTCTACGGTGATCTGCACCATCAATCAGGATTCACTGGACGAGATCATCGCCCTGGCCCGGCAGCACGGCGTCAGCCGTCTCAACCTGCACAACTTCAAATGCGCCGGCCACGGACTGGCCAACAAGGATGAACTCGATCTTTCCCCCGCACAGTGGCAGGCCTTTTACCGGCGGGCACTGGCAGCCAAGGAAAGGTGCGGGGATCTGGAGCTGTCCTTTGACGACCCGGTGATCTCCTCCCTGGGACTGCCCACTGAAAGCTCCCTTGTGAAGGGCAGCGTTTGCGGCAAACTATCCCTGGCCATCAAGGCCAACGGCGATATAACCCCCTGCGGCTTCATCCCGGTGGTGATCGGCAACATCGTCAGTGATGACCTGGGTGAAGTCTGGCGCAATGCACCGCTTTTGGCCAAGATGCGTCACAAGGAACCGCACGGCAAGTGCGGCACCTGCGATCACTACAGCGACTGCCTGGGCGGTTGCAGCGCCCGCGCCCTGGCTCTGACCGGCGATATCAACAGCCCGGATCCGCACTGCTGGGTAGAGCCGTGAGCCTGGGAGAGCTTGCCAGGCCGCTCACCATCTACTGGGACTTGACGCCACTGCCCGCTATTTCACCCGATTATACCCGGATCTGCCACCACATCGCCGCCATCAAACCCCTTCAACTCCATCTGCTGGATTGTGGTCCTGCGCTTGACCAGACCTGTTTTTCCATCCTTGAACAGATGCGGGGCACTCCCTTGGCCGTTGTCCTGACAACGGTTCCGAACAACATCTCAGAAGCCAGCCTTGACCGTCTCCACAACCTCGGATTGCGGGGTTTGCTGCTGTATGCGGCTTCATGCGCCGAACTGGCAGGGATAACGGCAATCCGCGATGACGTGGGCGGACGCTTTGCAACGGGCATCGCATTTCAGGTAAACCATGGGAACTGGCAGGAGCTGCCCCGTGTTGTGACCTTCTGCCTTGAACATGGTATCTCCTCCCTGACCCTGCCGATGCAGCGTCTGTACGGTGATGAACCGGCATTCACTTTGGCAGCACAGGAGCAAGCCACGCTCACCGAACTCCTGGCAAGGCTCGATTACAGCGCCCTGCGCCTGACCATCCACGACCCCTTCCTGTGGCGCGCCTTCAACCCGACTACACCCTTTCCCGGCGGCGGTTGCCAGGCCGCCAACACCATGCTTGCCATTAGTCCGGATGGGACGGTGTATCCTTGTCCGACACTGCCACTGGCGCTGGGCAACCTGCACACCTCGACACTGACTGAAATACTTGCATCGGCAGCTAAAATTGATATGCGGAAAATGCTGCGGGAGCTTCCAGAGGCCTGTGGGGATTGCGCCGAACTACATCAATGTCGCGGTGGATGTCGTGGAAGAAGCTATGTTTTGCAGGGTTCTGCATGTAGCCTTGATCCGGCTTGTGAACGCAGCGTCAATTAGCCGAATCACATTATTGCATTATAATTTTATTTGTTTAGCCTTTTTGTTGGCAATGGCATTATAAATGCTAAATAATTCATAGCCACTCACTGCTAGAGATTCACGAAGGTGATCATGAAACAGCGCCTTTGCATTTGTACGCTCATAGTAGCCTGCCTGCTCACATTTTCGATAAAAAAAATCGAAGCCGCGATTCAGTGTAATGGCTGTCATGGCACGTCAATTCCCGCAGACAATCGCCCGGTTGATGCACTGTTTCGCAATCCTTCCTCCGGCGGTTTTCCGGGTAATCACCGCACCCATATGGATGCACAGGCAGCCCCCACCGCTTGCGAAACATGTCATCCCGACAGCAGCAGCTACAATGCAACCCACCGGGACGGACTGATCAAGGTTTCATCCCGCATCAACAACGCCTCACTTACAACTACTTACAAAAACACGACCAGCGCCTTTCTGCAAGCCACCACACCAACTCTTGGCAGCTGCGCCAGCGTCAACTGCCACTTCGAGGCAGCTACTCCCACCTGGGGAAGCGACCCGGCCTTAACTACATGCAGCACGTGCCACGGTGCACCCCCTTCAGGTGCAGCTACTACCTACCTCGGGGGGGCAGCAGGCAGTCACGCTAAACATGACCAGTATTATCCCGGCAGTAGCAACTGCAAGAAGTGCCATCCAGACAACGCCACATTTGCACATGCCACCAGCGCAGGCAATCGCGATCTGAAAATCAGCTTTACCGCTGCTCCAAACAACGGCAGTGGTTCTTATACCGGGCCGCTCAACGATTATCTGCCCAGTCAGACCAATAATTTCGGCGTCTGCAACGCAACCTATTGCCACAGCCCTGGCAACAAGTCGACAAGTTACAACGCCCCCAACCAGATCGCTACCTGGGGGGGGACACTCGGGTGCGCCGGGTGTCATTTAGCGGCTCCCGCTACGGGAAGCCACGGCAGACATCTGTCGTCAACTTTTAATGTGCCGGTCGCATGTTACATATGCCATGCTGCAACGGTCACTTCTGCAACTACGGTTTCCTCGACCGCAAATCATGTCAATAAAAAGGTTGATATCGCCTTCAGCAGCACAACCACGGCAACCTTTGGCAAATACAGCGGCATCCCTGCACCCATGCAGAAAAATCCGGGTTCCGGGTATGGTAAATGTGAAAATGTATATTGCCATTCCAGCGCCCAGGGGGCTGGCGGAAGCTGGCCACCGGTATACTCTTCACCTAAATGGGGCGTATCGACTACCGGCAAATGTCCTTCCTGTCACGCTAATGGTAGCCCTCATGGCGGAGCTCTCATAAATTCCGGCAGCCACGCCAAGCATATAAACAGTTTTACAGACTCGAACAAATGTGGTGTTTGTCACTACGGCGCTGGTTTTGCCACCACAGGTTGCACGCAGTGTCATACGGCCGGGAATAGTAAAATGCCTGTCCTGCACGCAAACCACAAGGTTGATGTCAGTTTTTTAAACCCATACAACAGCACCACATACAATGGCACTCCGGAACCGGGTGATGGCTACGGTGCCTGCGGCTCCATCTCCTGTCATGGCAACACCTCGGCGCGCTGGGGCTCCACCGCATGTCTGGACTGTCACTCCGTAGCGCAGGGCAAGCGAGCCGCCATCACCTCCCAGTTTGGGTCCGGCTCGCACCATGTGCAGGGAACAATCACAGATGCCCACTGCTACCAGTGTCACTGGGAAGCAAACAGCGACGGCAGCATCAACCAGGCCTACCACAACAGCTCGGTCTCAGGCGCTGCAGTGCGTCTCGTGGTATACAGCACCATGCAACGGCCGAAGAACGCCGCGAAATACTTCATCGCCTACACCGCCAACGGCACACGGGCGCAGATCCAGAAGATCGGCAACCACTGCCTGGGATGCCACAGCGACCAGAATAATACCGCCACACCCTTCGGCGACGGCAAAACCCCCAAGCAGTACGCCTGGGACGGCACCAGCGTTGCCGCCCGCTACTCCCAGAGCGGGGCAACCAGCTGGGGCAAATACACATCCGCGGCCTATCCCAATGCTGCCAAAAAGAAGATTGCCAAGGCACTGTCCGCCCATGGCAATGCAGGCGCTAACCAGCGCGGCTGGAACACCACCAGCGGCGTTGACGGCACTATAACCAACACCAGCGGCGCAATTGCCGTGCAATGCTATGACTGCCACAACTCCCACGGCTCGACAGTCGCCGGGATCACCAGCCGTTACTCCAGCGCCACCGGCCGCAACAAGGGGGGCATCCTTAAAAACACGCAACGCGGTTTCGGCGGTTACTCCGCAACCTATCGGCCGCAGGCCGCCGGCTCCGCAGCCAATAAGGATGCCCGCAATCCCGGCGCCAGCCTCTGCCTGGATTGTCATTTCAGCTCCACTCCCAAGCAGGCGCCACTGGCTACATTCAAAAACTACACCACCCCATGGGGATACAATTCCACCTTTGGCGCCACTCAGGGCATCCTCGGCTACTGGGACTCGCCCTACATGTCATACGGCTCAAATGTCGGGGCCAAGCAGCGTTACCCGTTCAAGGCACAGAACCTTACGAAGGGCGGCCACTTCGGGGC
>MHXL01000027.1:6725-9167 GCA_001824455.1 Desulfuromonadaceae bacterium GWB2_53_15 | reverse complement strand
CTGGCGCAATCATCTCGTGTGCCACTCAAGGCGATTGCAGTTGTTGCCATTGACGAAAAGAGCATCGACGAGCTAGGGCGTTTTCCATGGTCACGCTCGGTGTATGCCCGCTTTATCGATGCCATGAAACGAACCGGAACACGTTCCGTGCTGCTGGATATTCTGTTCACCGATCCGGAGTCACCCGAGCCGGATGCGCAGTTTGCCGCCGCCATGAGACGGCATGGCCGGGTCATCCTGGCCGAATTCATGGAATTTGACACGCTGGGAAAGCTTGCCAGCCATAAACAGGCCATCCCCGAATTACGGCGGGCGGCCCAAAGCTCCGCACACATCAACCTCTTTCCCGATGAAGATGGCGTGATCCGCTGGACAACGCTGGCCCTTCCAGCGAATGATTCAACCCAGCTTTCCCTCTCGCTCATTGGTGCTGCGGAACTGCTCGGCAACGCAACCGTCATCTTGGAGCGTTTTTTAGTCAAGCTTGCCGACAAAACCGTTACGACTGATGACCAGCAGCGCATGCTGATAGACTACGCTGCCTCTTCCGGGAAGTTCGAGACCTTTTCGTTTACCGATATCATCAACAACAGGGTACCAGAGGAAAAACTCAGGGACCGGGTCATTTTTGTGGGTGCAACCGCCGCCGGCATCTATGATATGCGAGTCACCCCTCTTTCCGGAAATACACCCGGAGTTATGTTGCACGCCATGATTGCCGACTCAATCGCCACGGGCAACCTTCTGAGACGCGGCGGATTTGAAACGCTGATCGATCTTGCCGCCATCATTGTTCTCAGCCTGCTGACAACCGCCATGGTCCTGCACATGCGGCATATGGTTGCCCTGCCCCTGCTTTTTTTTACAGGGCTGGGATACATCCTCATGTGCCATGGCGCACTCAGGGCCGGCAGCTGGATCAGCATGTTCTATCCTCTGGCAGCCATGACCCTTTCGTTTATCGGCGCCGCCTTTATCCGTTTCCAGCTCCTTGACCGGCGTGCCCGCCAGATCCGTTCCATGTTTTCACACTTCGTCTCCGCCAAGGTCGTAGACCGGCTGGTTAAAAATCCTGAACTGGCCTGCATCAGCGGCGAGAACCGGGTTGTAACCGTACTGTTCGCGGACGTGCAGAACTACACCTCTTTCAGCGAACGGCACAAGCCGCATGAGATCGTGGCCGTCCTGAACCTGTATCTTTCCGAGATGGTCTCGATTATCATGGAATACGATGGAACTTTGGATAAATTCCTCGGAGACGGCATACTCGCCTACTGGAACGCGCCGCTTGAGCAGCCGAAGCATGCGGAGTTGGCTACGCGCTGCGCCTTGGAGATGATTCGACGGGGGGATCTCCTGCGGGAACGGATTGCTCAGAAGTGCGGCGAACCGCTTTCATGGGGAATCGGCATCAATACCGGCGAAGTTGTGGCCGGGATCATCGGGGCGGCGGAGAAAAAGATGGAGTACACCGTTATTGGCGACAACGTCAACCTGACCTACCGCATCCAGAACCTGAGCCGGGAAGTGGATTGTCCCATCATAACGCGAGCCCTGTATGAGCTGGTGGCGGATATCGTCTGCGTAGAACCGATGGAAGCGGTGTATGTCAAAGGCCGGGAGAAACCGGTGGATGTCTTCGCGCTGAAAGGGTTGAATCATGATGGCTAAACGGTTAGTCCTGTGCTTTGTGCTGCTCCTGCTGCTTCCGCGGACCGGATCAGCTGCGCCGCGCAAACAGGTTGTTCAAAAGGATATTGGCGCAATTGTTTCGGCACTGAAGCCACCCCCCGGTTACCGGCCGGCCCCTCCCCAAGGGCTGCAGGCCGAGGCCAACGAATGGTCCGTAGAGCTCACCTGGAAGAAGAGCCGCGACATGTTCGTCAAAGGCTATAGAGTGTATGTCGAGCTGGACAGCGATGAGGAACCGGAGGAAGGGGAAGTAGAGTTGCAGTTGGAGAAGGTCGCGGAGACCGATGGCGTCTCATTCCGCGAAGAGGGGCTGGAGCCGGACACCGACTATACCTACTGGGTTAGCGCTGTTGCAACCAATGGCAAGGAAAGCGAACCAACGGTCATCGAGACAGCCACACTGCCCATGACCCGCCCTCCGCTCGAGGTGGACATCCTCGATATGAAGGACATTTTCACCAACAACTACAAGATGTATGAAACCGAGGGAATCGGCAAGGTCAACATCCGCAACAACACCGACGAACGGATAACACGTCTCAAGGTGACCTTTACCGCCCGCGGCATTATGGATTTCCCCTCCGAGTTTGAGATCAAGAACATCGAACCCCATGAGAGCAGAGCTGCCATCCTCAAGCCAGTGTTCACCAACCAGGCACTGGAAATCTCTGAGGACACCCCCCTGCAGACCGAAATCAATCTTTCCTACTACTTCAACGGCCAACTGCGCACATTCACCACCAGTCGTAC
>MHXL01000027.1:0-6623 GCA_001824455.1 Desulfuromonadaceae bacterium GWB2_53_15 | reverse complement strand
CCTGGGGCAGATGGGCATCACCTATGTGCGTGACCCCTCCAACCCTTACCAGATCAGCGACGGCAGGATCGACACTGTAGACTACGTACAGTTCCCGGTGGAGACCTTGAAGCGTAAATCCGGTGACTGCAAGGGCATGGTGGTGCTGTTCAGCTCACTTCTGGAAAGTCTCGGCATCCGCACCGTGATGCTCGACTATCCGGGGCACATGTTCCTCATGTTTGCCGTTGGCAAAGGAAATACTGCTCCAAAAGGGGAATTGGCCGGCCTGCTCTTCCCGCATGATGGCGAGTTGTGGGCACCGGTGGAACTGTCCCTGGTCGGTTCGTCGTTCCTGATGGCTTGGGAAAAAGGAAGCAGCCAGTTTCTAGAATGGACGGCAAAGAAGGGTCTTGGCATGATGGATATCAGGTCAGCTTGGAAGCGCTATAAACCGGCCACCTTACCCGCCCAGTTATTGCGCCCGGCTGTAGTGACCCTACAGGATTTGGAAAAGCGCTTTGGCGATGAGCTAACCCTCCTGAAACGTCTTACGGTGCAAGCCGGGTCTCCCAACCTGTTCGAAGCAGTTCGCAATGATCCCGGCAACGTGCCGGCCCTGTTGCAGCTCGGCATACGCTTCGGCGAGGAGGGGGATGTGGCCGAAGCATCCAAATATCTGATGCGGGCGACAGAGCTGGCCCCCCGCAGTGCCGAAGTGATCAACAACCTGGCTAACGTGCGCATGCTGGCGGGGGACAGCGCAAAGGCGCTGGAGCTTTATCAGCAGGCATCAGGTCTTGATCCGGACGACCCCTACATCCTCATCAACCTTACCCGCTGTTATCTCAAACTGGGACAACGGGTGGCAGCGAAGGAAATTTTTGCACGGGCCACCAGGCTGCGTCCGGAGATTATTGATCACTATCGCGGCCTGGCAGTGGAACTTGCTTACTGAACCCATGTCAATGGAATGGAAATTAAAACCACAGGAACAACCAAGAAAGGAAAACACATGAATCGGACGTTATTGACTGCTCTGCTGGCACTATTCGTTTCTTCGGCTGCAGTGGCCGCCGAAACCCCTCAAGCCGGTTTTTGGGAGGCCCTCAAGGCAAAGGCTGAAAAAGTGACTCCCCGAAAAAAATCCCCTGCCAACACCGCGGTGGGAGGCGTACGCTCCGCCAAGCAGCAAGAGGCCGAGCTTTACTGGAAGGGCAAAGAACAACCGCTGGAGGCTGACCCGGAGGAGCTTGACGTATTCAAACAGGCTTTACAAATGGCGGCAGGCGGACAGCGGCAGGAATCCATAAAACTCTTTGAAGCATTTCTTGGCAGGTATCCCCAGAGTCAACTCAAAATGGATTGCCTCAAGGCTTTGGAGCAACTGAAACAGGAAAAATAGATTTATTTCCCAAAGGATGGGGGGGCAAGTTCCCGGCACTGACCAACGGAGCCAGTGGCGCAAACTCTCCCGTCCTTCCAGATGGCACCATCCAGAATGGCGCGATCCAGATTTGTTCCGGTCATGCCGCTCAGCCGCAGATTGGACATTTTCAGGTTGGCACCAGTCAAGTCGGCCCGTTCGAGGTCAGACTCACCCAAATCAGCCCGCTCCAGATTGGCATGGCTAAGATCAACCCCCTTCAAGTTGCACTTGCCCAGATTTATCCCGACAAGCTGGAGACCGCTCAGATTCTTGCCCGATAAGTCCCGTGTCGTTTTCAGGATATCCATGACCTGATTGATGGCCAGTTTTTCCCCGGGTGACGATTCAACAATGGTTGCAGGGGTCTTTTTGGCTTTACGCTTCTTTTTACGCTTCACAACTACTTTATTCTTAACCTTCGCCGGCGCGTCTGCGGAAGCAGCCTCTGCGGGCTGTGTTGCCGGAGCAGCCGTGGCAGCGTCACCCTTGGCGGCTGTCTCCTTACCCTCGGCGCAGGACAACCGGATATCAAACAAAGAAAGCGTCAAAAGCATGCCTGCCGCGATTACTGCTGTTCTTGAAAATGTCATAACGACCCTTTTGGCCCTGGGAGGCAAACAATATTCAGACCGCACAAGGCAGTCCCATGGAGGAGTTTGCCCATACTAGCATGTTCGATGTAAAATGCAAATATCAGCAAACTTCCGGCGCGGATACACCAGACAGCTGGTATTAGGACACTATTACCGACACCAACAGCAAACTTGTCGATTACCCAGGTTGAGATATACTTGAACAATATGGCCGCCTTTTCAGCCAGCTGCCAGGAATCGTAACATTTGCATGCGTTTTGTATAAGAAGGGAAACCACATGAATCTGCGCACAACCCGCACAACCATCCTCAACCAAGGCGACCCGGAGCAGAAGCGGGCCGAGATCCTGGCCTACTTTCATGCCACCTACGACATAGACGAAAAACTCTACGAAACCCTCAAACACGACGAAACCTTCTACCTGCGGGCCGACCGGCTACGCCATCCGCTGATCTTCTACTTCGGCCACACCGCCACCTTTTTCATCAACAAGCTGACCATCGCCCGGGTGATCGACCAGCGCATTAACCCCAAATACGAATCCATGTTCGCCGTTGGCGTGGATGAGATGTCCTGGGACGACCTGGACGAGCGGCACTATGACTGGCCCACACGCCAAGAGGTCAAGGCATACCGGGACAGCGTCCGCGAGTTGATGGACAAGCTGATCCGCAGCCTGCCGCTGACCCTGCCAATCACCTGGGAATCACCATGGTGGGCGGTCATGATGGGCATAGAGCACGAGCGTATCCACCTGGAGACCTCCTCTGTGCTGATCCGCCAGCTGCCAATCGACCAGGTTGTTCAGCTCCCATTCTGGGATATTTGCCCTGAAGGCGGAGAACCGCCGGCCAATCAGCTGCTGCCGGTCACGGGCGGAAAGGTCATGCTCGGAAAATCGAGGGACCATGCCCTCTACGGATGGGATAACGAATATGGCAGCCACCAATCGGAGGTTGGCGATTTCAAGGCGTCCAAACTGCTGGTTTCCAACCGCGAATACATGGAGTTCATCGAGAACGGCTGCTACCGCGAGCAGCAGTGGTGGAGCGAGGAGGGCTGGAACTGGCGCGAGTTCAAACAGGCCGACTATCCCCTGTTCTGGATCAAAACCAACAACGGCTGGAAGCTGCGCACCATGGCCAGCGAAATCGACCTGCCCTGGAACTGGCCGGTGGAGGTCAACTATCTCGAAGCCAAGGCCTTTTGCAACTGGAAGGCCGACCGGACCGGAAAACCGATCCGCCTGCCGACCGAAGACGAATGGAACCGGCTGCGGGACGCCTGCAACATCCCTGACCAGCCATACTGGGACAGTGCGCCGGGTAACATCAACCTGGAGTTCTGGAGCTCATCCTGCCCTGTGGACCGCTTCCCATCCGGCGCGTTCTACGACGTGCTCGGCAATGTCTGGCAGTGGACCGAGACCCCGATTTACGCATTTCATGGGTTCGAGATCCACCCTTGGTACGACGATTTTTCCACCCCTACCTTCGACACCAAGCACAACCTGATCAAGGGAGGTTCCTGGATCTCCACGGGCAACGAGGCTACCCGCGATGCGCGCTACGCCTTTCGACGGCACTTCTTTCAACATGCCGGTTTCCGCTACGTTGAGAGCGCCGCGCCGGTGGTGGTCCACGACGATCAATACGAGAGCGACGCCTTGGCGGCCCAGTACTGCGACGCCCACTACGGGCCGGAACACTTCGGCGTGCCAAATTTCGCGGCCACATGTTCCCGGATCTGCCTGGAGTTGATGGAGGGGCGCTCCAAGCGGCATGCCCTTGATTTAGGATGCGCCGTGGGGCGGGCGGCCTTCGAGCTGGCCAAAGGCGGCTTTGAAAAGGCGACCGGCCTGGACTTTTCAACCCGCTTCTTCCGCCTGGCAGCCCGCATGCAGGAGGAAGGTTTTCTGCGCTACGCCTTCCCCGAGGAAGGGGAGATCGTCTCTTTCCACGAGGTCTCACTGACCGATCTCGGGCTGGAAGGCACCCGGGAACGAGTCGACTTCTACCAGGCCGATGCCTGCAATCTGCCGGACAAGTTCCGTGGCTACGATCTGGTGCTGGCTGCCAACCTGATCGACCGGCTCTATTCGCCGCGCCGCTTCCTGGGCAGCATTCACGAGCGCATGAATCCGGGCGGACTGCTGGTAATCACCTCACCCTGCAGTTGGTCGGAGGAGTTCACCAAAAAAGAAGAGTGGCTGGGAGGTTATCGTGAGGCCGGCGAACCGGTCTGGACCCTGGATGGGTTGCAGGTTGCTCTGTCGCCGCACTTCCGTCTGCTGGGCGAACCGCGCGATGTTCCCTTCGTTATCCGCGAGACGCGGCGCAAGTTCCAGCATTCGCTTGCCGAGCTGACGGTGTGGGAGTTGAAGTGACGAGCTCGTAGAAAGCAACGAGTTCATAAGGCACCCCTATTTCTGACTTCATCGATGGAGGATTTCATCATGAAAACATCTCTTTTCTTGCTAGTCCTGACGCTTGGATTTATGCTTTTCACATTTAAAGGCACCTCGTCTACTGATAAGGTTGATCATCATGGCAACGTAGTCGAACTTAGCAAAGACATCAACGATTGCATCATCTGTCACGACGGCAGTGTTGTTTCCAATGCCGCCTTTTGCATCAGAAATTGCAACCACGGAACCGCGCACTCGGTTACAAAGGATTACCCTCCCCGTGGACAGGAAGATTCCTACGCGCCGGTCGATTCCTTATTGGAAAATGGCATCCAGCTGTATAATGGCAAGACAACCTGCCTGTCATGCCACAACCTGAATAACCAGGAAAGGTTTCATCTTGTCATGGACAACAGCAGAAGTGCACTCTGCTTTGCTTGTCACGTAAACAAGTGACACCTTCACATTCCATCATTAAATGTGCAGCCTGCCACATGACACTTTAAAGTTCCTAACAACTTGACTAAAAACAAAAACCACTTTACCGTTGGCTATGTGGACCTCACATTACGAACCAAATTCATTTATGGTGCAAAAGGGGGCGTGACCTTTGGGAGATGGAGATACGATGAAAGACCGCATCATCGAACTGGAACTGCGTTTCATGCATCAGGAACAGACCATCCAGGAGCTGAACGAGACCGTCTACCGACAGGAACAGATAATTGCACGCCTGGAGCAGGGTTTCTCCATGATCAGCGAACAGTTGCGCACCCTGGACCCTTCGACGACCCGGGACCCGGACGAAGAAGAACGGCCGCCCCATTACTGATATTCACCAGAAACGATCCCAACAGCACACAAAGCTTTAAGGCCGCCCGGTTCTTCCGGACGGCCTTAAATTGTTTCAGTTCCAGCAAAAACCTCCCCCAGTTCTGACGCTCACCCAAGCCGTGGTATACTTTAAACAGTACCATGCATCGAAGGAGGCTCCATGCGCTACTCTCCGCTACTGACGGACCTGTATGAGCTGACCATGCTGGCCGGCTATCAGGAGGCTGGCATGGCCGAGAAAACAGCCGTGTTCGACCTGTTTTTCCGCACCAATCCATTCGAAGGCGGTTATGCTGTGTTTGCCGGATTGGAGCCGGCCCTGGACTACCTGGAAGGACTCAGGTTCTCAGCGGAGGAGCTGGATTATCTGCTTGGACTGAAGCTGTTCCAACCGCGTTTCATCGAGTTCCTGCGGGAATTCCGTTTCATGGGCAAAGTGACTGCTCCGCCTGAGGGAACGCTGGTTTTTGCCAACGAGCCGCTGTTGACGGTGGAGGGAACACTGGCCGAGGCGCAGTTCGTGGAGACGGCGCTCCTGACCATCATCAACTTCCAGACGCTGGTGGCCACCAAGGGGGCTCGCGTCTGTCATGCAGCGGAAGGTGCGGAGGTGATCGAGTTCGGCCTGCGGCGGGCGCAGGGCCCGGATGGTGGATTGTCAGCCTCACGCGCAGCCTGTGTTGGCGGTGTACAGGGTACCAGCAACGTGCTGGCCGGAATGGCCTATGGCCTGCCGGTGCGCGGCACCCATGCCCATAGCTGGGTACTGGCCTTCCCGGATGAGTTGGCGGCCTTTAGAGCCTATGCCGAGGCCTTCCCGAACAGCTGTATTCTGCTGGTGGATACCTACGACACCCTCAGCAGCGGCGTCCGCAATGCCATCACCGTAGCGCATGAGCTGAGGCAAAAGGGGCACGAACTGCGCGGCATCCGCATTGACTCAGGGGACCTGGCCTATCTGTCCCGCGAAGCCCGGCGGATGCTGGATGAAGCGGGCTTTCCCGAGGCACGGATCGTAGCCTCCAATGAACTGGACGAGCAGGTGATCGAGTCGATTCGCAGCGAAGGCGGGCGGGTTGACATCTATGGCGTCGGCACAAAGCTGGCGACTGGCGGCGGACCTGGCGGCGGGGCGCTGGGCGGGGTCTACAAACTGGTGGCAGTGGACGGACTACCTAAACTGAAGATTACCAGCGACATAGCCAAAGCAACCCTGCCAGGCAAGAAACAGCTTCTACGTGCACTGGGACCGGATGGCCGCTTCATCCAGGATATTATCTGCCTTAAAGATGACCTGCCCCAAGTGGGCGACAGGATCTATGACCCGACCAACCCGCTCCAGCACACAACACTCCCTGACAATGCGCATCTAGTGGATCT
>MHXL01000026.1 GCA_001824455.1 Desulfuromonadaceae bacterium GWB2_53_15 | reverse complement strand
TCCGCCTTGCTGACGTCAATCAACCGAATGGGGATCATGGAGGGCTTGGTCGAATCATATTCTATCTGCAGATCATGACAACCTTCGATCTCCATCAGCATCTCCAGAAGCTGTTTGATACTGTAGCCTTTGCCCAGGCCGATATTCACCGGATCGTAGGTATCGATCTTCTCGGTGGCAAGCACCAATGCGTCGATGAAATCATCAATATAGATCAGGTCGCGAATGTCGTCGCCTGTTCCCCAGACCTTGAGCGGGTTCTGACGTTCAATAACCTTGCGGATGGTGGCTGCCATGACATGGGAGGTGGCTGGGTCAAAATCGTCGTGCGGGCCGTAGATGTTGGAGGGTCTGACAACCAGCGACGACATGGGGGTTTTCAGTTTTTGGGAATACATTCGGCAGAGGATCTCGGTATAACGCTTCATCCAGGCAACACCGAAGTAGATGTCGTAGGGGTCGGCATCAAACATCTCCTCTTCGCTTACATAGCGATCATCGCTGGGCGGATAGGCGGCATTGCTGCTCAGGAAGACAAACTTCTTCACCTTGGCAAAGTAGGCCGCCTCCATGATCTGGGCATTCATGATGATGTTAGGCGTGACATGCACAAGCGGTGTTGCGGCAATAACAGCCGCCCCGGATGTATTGGCCGCGCACATGAATACGTAATCCATGTCGGCGACAGCTTTTTTGCAATCCTCCATGGAGAGCAGGTCGCAGGTCAAATAATCAATCCGCGAATCCTGCAGGACCGGATCCTTGCGGTGGATAGTTGCCCGCACATTTGCGCCTAAGGAAAGCATACGCTTGATCAGGTTGATTCCAATAAAGCCGGTGCCGCCGGCAACCAGGACGTTCTTGTCCTTGAACATATTCTATCTCCCCCTATTCCTTGAAATAATTCTTCTTTTTGAGATATTCATCCTGATTTTGAATAAACCACTCCCAGGTTTCCTTCAGCCCCTCAAGAAGTGATGTGGTTGGGTTATAGTGGATCAGTTCCCGTGCCAGGGAAATATCCATCACCCGTTTAGGAAAGCCCGACGGTTTGGATGCATCAAGTTCATAATTGAATCCGAGAAAACCGTGCAATGTTTCAACCAGTTCTTTGATGGTTACACCTGTTCCGCTGCCCAGGTTGACAAATCCGCCCTGTGTACCGTAATACAATGCCAGGATAACCCCTTCTGCCACATCGCGACTGTAGGCAAAATCCCTGACTGCACTGCCGTCGCCCCAGACCACAACCGGGTTTTCCTTGTTAAAGATCCGGTACATCAGGGTCGGGATTACCATGGCATTTTCGGGATCGAAATTATCACCGGGGCCATACACATTACAGGGGCGCACCACGGCGAAATTGCTCAGGCCGTATTGTTCCTGATAGGCCTTTACCTGCAGCTCGGCCATGCGTTTGGCCCATCCGGGAAACATATCCATGGGGGGGCCTTCCTGGTTCTCGCCCTCACGAAACACCTCGGCACTGCTGTAAGCGCCTATTGAACTGGTGTAGACAACTTTCTGCACCTTATTAAGGCGGCACGCCTCCAGCACGTTGGCATTGAACATCAGAAGCGGAACAAAAAAACTGGCCGGTTTGGATTTGGTCACCTCAACGGAACCCTTTATCCCGGCCATGTGGAAAACAAAATCCATATCCTTTGTCAGTTCCCTGCAGAGACTGAATTCGGTGAGATCGCCTAGTACATGCTCGGCACGACCATCAACATTAACCTGATCAAGTGAGACGACCCGTACATTTGCACCGGAATCGCATAGAAGCTTGACCACTTGACGACCAATCAAACCAGTACCACCAGTAATAAGAACATTACTTCCATTAAAAGAAGTTAGCACCTTGTCCTGTATCATTTTCTGCTCCCATATCAATAAAAATAAGATCTACTCGATGACGAAATAGGACACCCGAGATGCATAGCGGTATCTCTTCAACCGGACATTACGCAGTCCGAGCGTGTCCATCAGGGCAAGGGTTTCTCCGGGTGAATCAGGATCATTTAGTTCGTCGAAACCGATTACGCTCCCTTTGACCAAGCGAGGGCCGATCATCTCAAGACACTTTTTAGTAGGCTCGTACAGATCAAAATCAAAGTATGCCAGCGCCACAATTGTTTGCGGATTTTCTGCCAGATATTTCTCGATTTCCAGGCATGCATCTCCCTTTCTTAGATCGTACTTGGTTATATGTCCCAGCGGATTGTCCTGTTCCTGACAGCGAAGTATCTCGTCAAGATAATCCTTGTATCCGGCTCCTACAGCCAGGTTTCCAGTATAGATCATATCAGACGCGCCATCCTGCGGAGCAACGGACGGGAAACCTTCAAAGGTATCGAAACCGATAATCTTACGGTGACGGTTGAATGGTTCGTAAATCCCCCTTAATGCCGCAAAAAGAGCGCTGTTCTGTCCCCATCGCACCCCGAACTCCATGACTACCCCAGGCACATCCACAGCCAGTTGGTACAGGTGGTCCATAAAGAGAATCCTTGAAAGATTCTTGGAATTGAGAAAGAGCCCCAGATTTGAGAGGAGCTGATCCTCTGGAATCGGGGTTTCCTTCAAAAGTTGGACCATTTTTTGCCGAACCATCCGTTCTTCCGTGCTATCGTACGTCTTAATTCCGGTCTCAATTGTCTCCATATTTTATCCTTTCAGTCTACTCATAATCAGTCCCTTACCAAGACCGGCACATCCCGTTCACCGTCAAATGCCAAAACCCAAGCCCAGAAACGAATTCTTCCCTCGGCAAGATCATATTGAAACACGCCATTTCCTTCGGAGATTGGAGTGACTCGAATCGGCTTTATACGATCATTCCGTACTATTTCCATAGCCAAATCCTGGGGCGATGGTGAATGACCAGCCAGATTAGCCCGAGCCTCCTCGATAGTGGTGTAAACCGCATGATCTCCGGTTTTGTCAGGTGCTGGACGTATATGATGCCAAGGGACCAGTTTCACCTCAACCCGGCACTCAGCATCCATCTGGCTACGTATGCCTGAGGGGAGAACAATCTCCGAAGCACCAGCATTCTCTCTTATATGTTCCTCGCTTAATGCTTTCGGAATTGGAAGAACCGGCCCTTGTGAACGTAAAAAAGCCAGTGCTAATTGAGACGGAGTGCATCCAACGTCCCGGGCTAATTTAACAAGGCGCAACCGCACAGCTTCGCTTCCCACTACACGCCCCTGATCCAAGGGACTGTAAGCAATAAACAGCACACCCTCTTTGGCACACCAAGGGATGATCCCTTCTTCGGGGCCCCGCTCGAAGAGATTGTACTCGGTCTGTACCGAAAATAGCGGGGTAGAACCTAGTATGGAGCGGGTGCGTCTTAATTCCGGAAGAGAGAAATTACTGACTCCGATGTGCCGGATTTTCCCCTGTTCCCGCAATCTAAGAAGTCCTCCCAAGGTCTCTTCCAGGGGTATTGCCGGATTGGGCCAATGGACCTGGTAAAGGTCCAGCCGATCGGTTTTCAGGCGACGAAGGCTATCTTCGCAAGCAAGTGTCAGTAACTCCACCGACAAATGGTTTGGCGAGACCTTCGATGCCAAAAAAACATACTCGCGTATTCCCGCCACCGCCTCACCCACCAACTCCTCTGAATGCCCACCTCCGTAACCCTCTGCAGTGTCAATAAAGGTCATACCGAGATCAATGCCGAGCTTTAAAGCGGCAATCTGCTCTGCATCACGGCTCCTGTCGATGGTAAAACGTCCTCCAATACCCATGCAACCTTGGCCGATGGCCGGAATCTTTTCTTCTCCGATCTGCTTTGGCTGTAGATTCATCATTTCCTCTGCGAGTCAAAGATATATGCCAACACCTTGGCATTTTCATCGAAAGCAAGTCGCCAAGCCCAATATTTTTTCATTTCTCCACCGAAATCATAACGATCAAGACAATACAATCCCTCTACATTTGGTCCGACAAGTCGCAATGGTGGCGGGTGCCCCCCTCGACGAATTCGCTCTGCAAGCAGAGCCGGGCTGGGAATCCAGTTGTGGAGATTATCCTGAGCTTCCTCGCAGGATGAGTACCCATCCCGACCATCCAATGACCCAATCCTGACCTGGGAAAGACGGATTTCCCGGGGCGGGGTGGCGTAGACATTCCCCAACTCTTTGACCTCTTTCTGATTGAGCGAAATAGACGCTCCTGCAAGATTATCCCGGAGATGGTTTAAGCTGCTTGTCTGGAAAACTGGAACAGTACCAGGGTGAGACATAACCCAAGCCAAGGCGAGCTGGTTTTCGGAAATGCTGTGCCGTTCAAATATCTCCAACAGGATTGGCACCTTTGAGAGCGAATGACACAACCTTCCTTGTCCCAAGGGGCTATAGGCGAAAATCCTCTTCTCTGTGTTGCACGCCCACGAAAGAAAGGGCTTTGCTATCTCCGGCTCTGCAATATTGAAAGGAAGTTCTACCGAGGTGATTTTCCCTCCCGACAAGAACTCGTAATTCAAGAGCTCCTCATAGGAGCAATTTCCCACTCCGAAAAAACGGATCTTCCCTTCTTCGAGAAGCCGGGTAAGAGTGTGCCAACTCTCTTCGAAAGGTACAAACGGTGATGGCCAATGCAGCTGGTAAAGGTCTATGTAGTCTGTCCCGAGGCGACGCAAACTCCCTTCAACTGCTCGAGCAATACCGGCGGCGGATGCGTTGTCCGGATTGAACTTTGTGCAAATAAAGACCGATTCCCTGCAGCGAGAGAAAGCCCTTCCCAGAAGTATTTCTGAATATCCTCCGCCATATAGCTCAGCCGTGTCAAATACATTAATCCCCAATTCGAAGGCGGATCGAAAAAGATTGATTCTGGAGGCGTCCTTTTCCGGAGTGGCTTGTTCGGCGGTCCCGGTTCCGGTAGCGCCAAATGCCAATCTGGAAATTGGAGTTCCGTCAACAGTGTCAAGAGATACTGACATCCCAACCCTCAAGGCCATCCGTGTTGAAGTTCGACCTTTCCGCCGATTTCTCCCGCTCTCCCGCCTCCTCCAAAAGGAGGTTCTTCATCCGGTTTCGAATACCATTGAGTTGGTGGGCAAGCTTCAAAAACTCGTTATATCGTTCTCCATCCTCCTGCATCCGGTCCTTGAGATACCAAATATGAACATTCATCTGTGCAAGCGCCACCACAATCCGCAATAACCTTGAAGAGATCGGCATATTCCGCTCTTCTATCAAGAGATCAATATCATGGCAGATTCGGCGCATTTCTTCAGCATAACTTTCTTTCCCTGTCGGAAGAAGGACTTCCTTTATCTGGTCAACCGTCAACCGGTCAATCAACTCTGCAAATGGTGTAAGAAAAAGTCTTTCCTTATCTGCCATAGTATCGCTCCGCCTTTCTTGATAATATTTCCTTGTTTTTTAAATACCAATCGGTAGTCAGCCGAATTCCTTCAGCTAAAGAAGTTACAGGTAATTTTCCAAAAAATGATTCCGTTTTATCCATTGAGAGAATCCTGGCAGGGTCGCCCGAGGGTTTTGTTTTATCCCAAACAATGGAAACATTCGGAGCAATAACCGAAACTACCGTCTCCGCCAATTCGCGGATGGTTACTCCGTCGCCACTTCCCAGGTTTAGCGGCTCGCACACCGGACCTGTGGCAACCACCCTTAGTATCCAATCAGCCACATCGCGAGAGAATACAAAATCCCGTACTGCCGAACCGTCACCCCAGACCGTCAGAGGGTTTTCTCCGTCGAGCACTCGCCTGATCAGAGACGGGATAACTTGAGCCGTGGCAGGATCAAAATCATCAAAAGGACCATAAATATTGGAGGGGCGAACGATACGAACGGCATCCCAACCATACTCTTTCAAATAGGCTTCACCCTGCACTTCTCCTATTCGCTTGGCCAGCCCAGGGATGCGATCATTCTGCTTTGGCAACCCGTCCCAAAGAGATTCCTCCTTCTTTGCCTCGACCGAGTATGGGTAACTGCAAATACTTCCAACAAAGAGAAACCTCTCCGCACGACACCGAAAAGCCGCCTCCATCAGATTGGTCTGGAACCAGAGCATGGGGACCAGATAGCTGGCCACCTTGGTTTCGCCGATGCCGGTAGAACCTTTGATCCCGACCAGGTTCAGGACTACCTCTTGTCCTTCTGTCGCGGAAAGGCAATTATCCAAGAGGGTCAGGTCGAGTTTACGATATATTACCCCATCAGGAAGGACAGCAGCAGCGTATTCGGGCGGGTCCATTGCTACAACCGTGACCTCTGCCCCAGCCTTCAGGAGCATCTCCACCGTCGGAAGACCAATCACCCCGGTCCCGCCAGCAACCAGTACATTTTTATTATTATAAAAAGAAAGATAATCGGCTTGATTCATTGGGTTTCCTTTCCGGCGAGAAGTTGCTTGGTAAGAGTCTCTTTGACAGATCCAATTTGAAGTGTATCAAGACGACATATTCGATCTGGAGATACTCCGGCGCCTAAAAGATCACTGTAAAGTTTGTCCGCATAGCGGGTAAGGGGTATGACAAACCCGTGCCCCTCTAAAGCCAGATTTTTTATGATTTCTTCCCCTGTATCCAGCACCGGCAGTCCCTGATAAAGCCGCTCCTGCTTTCGCTTGTCGGCATCGAGAAAACCAACTATCAGGATTTCTTCCAATAGTCGCTCACGTTGCGCTTCAAACTCCGCTTCGTTCATACAAGGGACCACATAAACCGGCACTCTCCCTTTCTTCATCCAATTGAAGGCCCGACAATTACGCGGGTAGTCATTCCGAACATGTTCAAATGCCAACGGTGTAATATTCATGGTTTGATTGCAGAGTCTACAGGCCAACTTGAAAACGCCCAAAATACGTTGATTGAAATTACGATATTCAACAATGCCACCACAGTGAAGGCATCGAATGGTCATCGATTCGCCACCACTTTCTTGTTTATATCCGGAA
>MHXL01000025.1:3079-5071 GCA_001824455.1 Desulfuromonadaceae bacterium GWB2_53_15 | reverse complement strand
CTCATCCAGTGACCCGTTCAGCACGGCATCCGGATTGCCGGACTCAACGCCGGTACGCAGATCCTTGACCATCTTGTAGGGGTGCAGGACATAGGAGCGGATCTGGCTGCCCCAACCGATCTCTTTTTTCTCCGCTGCGATCTCGGATGCCTTGGCGGTGCGCTCCTCCATTTCCCGTTCATACAGTTTGGCACGCAGGACCTTCATTGCAGTGGCTTTATTCAGGTGCTGGCTGCGCTCGCTCTGGCAGGCTACAACGATGTTTGTTGCGAGGTGAGTGATGCGTACGGCCGAGTCGGTGGTGTTGACGTGCTGACCACCGGCGCCTCCCGAGCGGTAGGTGTCGATCCGCAGATCTGTCTCGGATATCTTGATATTGATGTCTTCTTCCTCAATTTCGGGGAAGGCGTAGACCGAAGCAAAGGAGGTGTGACGGCGGGCATTGCTGTCAAAGGGAGAGATTCTCACCAAACGGTGAATGCCGGCTTCGGCCTTGAGATGGCCATAGGCGTATTCTCCGCTGACACTGAAGGTGGCCGATTTAATGCCCGCCTCGTCGCCGGACTGGTAGTCGGTGATAGTGGTCTTCCACCCCTTTTTTTCGCAGTAGCGCAGATACATGCGCAACAGCATCTCTGCCCAGTCCTGGGACTCGGTGCCGCCTGCACCAGGGTTGATGGAGATGAAACAGGAGTTGCGGTCGTGGGTGCCTGAAAGCATGCGCTGGAATTCGGCCGCCTCTACACACTCCTGCAGACGGTTGTTCATTATGGCCACTTCGGTCAATGTGTCCTCATCCTGGGCCTCCACACCCAGTTCGATCATCACCCGTACATCCTCAAGCTGCCGGTTGAGGGCATCCCACATATGTACGATCTTTTCCAGGGCAGTGCGATTCCTGAGGATGTTCTGGGAATCCTCGACAGCATCCCAGAAACCGGGAGCGGCAATCTTGGATTCTATCTCCTGGATGGATTCACGTTTGGCCTCTACGTCAAAGAGACCCCCGAAGCTTGGCGATACGATCTGTAAAATCGTTCATACGGGCTATTTCTTCACGGAACATGGATTACTCCTTGGTGTTTTTTCAAAAAAAAGTGCTAGGTGATACGTTTGCGCCTGACCCAGGAAAGTCCGGCAATCCCGACTGTGAGTACGACGCACAGTAAGGCCGCAGCATCGCCGATCTGCAGATAAAACGAGTCCCCGGTGCCGGGCCTGACCTCGCCGGTACGGAAGCCCTCCACAAACAGCGCGGTCATGTTGCGGATGTGGCCATTCTGGTCGATGATGGTGGTCACGCCGGTATTAGCTGCGCGTATCATGGGCGTTCTGGTTTCTACCGCGCGGAAGGCAACGATGGCCAAATGCTGATAGGGTGCCGAAGACCGGCCGAACCAGGCGTCGTTGGTGATGTTTATCAATATGCGCGCCCCGGCTCGTACGTAATCCCGGGCCACTTCCGGAAATACCGCCTCGGCACAGATCAGTGTGCCGACCTGTGTCTGTCCAACCAGCAGGGAAGTGGCTCGCTCACCTGCTGAAAAGTCGCCGATGCCTACCACCATCTTGCTGATGAAAGGGAAATATTTGCCGAGAGGCACATATTCCCCAAATGGTACCAGATGAATTTTGTCACTCCTGCCGGTAGTCTCCCCTGCGGGTGATATGGCAAAGGCGCTGTTCAGGAAGGTGGTTTTCCCATTGCGCAGTTCGTGTGCCGGGCTGCCGACTATAAGTGTGGTGGAGAACTCCCGCGCCAGCGCTTTGATTTTCTCCGCCTGGAACCGCTCATCCTGCAGGAAAAACGGGACGGCGCTTTCCGGCCAGACAACCAGATCAACACCTTCTTTGGCTGCCTCGCGGGTCAGTCGGTCGTAAATGGCAATCGTTTTATCCTGAAATGACGGGCTCCACTTCACATCCTGATCGATGTTGCCCTGAATCAGGGCAACTCTGAGAGGTTTGGTATCCAACGCATCCTGCCCGGTG
>MHXL01000025.1:2257-3064 GCA_001824455.1 Desulfuromonadaceae bacterium GWB2_53_15 | reverse complement strand
TAGAAGAGAGTACCAATCAGCAATATTACAAGTACAACCGCGCTCTTGACCGGGTAGGGGATCGTGCTGCCCGAAAGCGCCCGCAGTACGCGGTATAGTACCACGTTGGCCAGTACGATCAGCAGGGTGATACCGAAGACACCGGTGATGTCCGCAATCTGGATCAGCGGTAGGGTTCGGTATTGAGAATGTCCCAGCATGGCCCAAGGGGAACCGGTTAGCAGAAAAGAACGCAGGAAATCGCCGGTTACCCAGGCGACCGGCAAGCTGAAGGCTGATTTAATTCCCACCTGTTCCCCGGCGCGAGCCACCAGGGTGGCCACTCCGTAAAACAGCCCCAGCCAGGCCACAAGTATCAAGTAGAGCAGGATGCTGACGGCCCAGGGCAGGTGGCCATAGTGGGTAATGACAATGTTGATCCAGTACAGAATAACGGCGTAGGCGCTGACTCCACAGGTAAAGCCAAGTCGGAACGCTGTGCGCAGGGTCGCACCTTCAAGAGCAATGAGCAGTGGAATCAGGGCAATCCAGACCAGGAAAGAAAGCCCGGCCGAGGGAAAGGAGAGGGCGATCAGCAGGCCGGAGGCGATTGCCAACAGCCCTGGACGATCAAAAAATGTCGCTAAATGTGCACGAAAGGGACGTTTTATCACTCGCCACCCTGTACTTCGCCACCGGCAGCACCCATACGGGTTATGCACACCCTTATGATTTTGCGTTCATCGGCGTCGATAATGTCCAGATGCAACCCGGCTCCTTCCACGACATCACCAATGGCCGGGATCTTGCCGGTCAGGTGAAAGATGA
>MHXL01000025.1:1896-2236 GCA_001824455.1 Desulfuromonadaceae bacterium GWB2_53_15 | reverse complement strand
TGTCGCGTTCGATTTCGACCCCGAAGTACTGCTCCAGGTCTTCTACCGGCATACGTGCATCAGCGGTAATAGAGCCGTCTGCATTGATTTCGAAAAGGGCTTCCTCGCTGTCGTACTCATCCTGAATGTCACCAACGATCTGTTCCAGCAGGTCTTCGATGGTAATTAATCCTGCCGTCCCTCCATACTCATCGATCACTATGGCCAGGTGGACATGCTTGCGTTTGAATTCCTGCAGGAGCTGCTCCAGGTTTTTGGTTTCAGGGATGAAGTAGGGGGGGCGCACGATGGAACGCAACTGCAATTGCTCTTGACCGTTTCCCCAGTGTTTCAGCAGATC
>MHXL01000025.1:0-1877 GCA_001824455.1 Desulfuromonadaceae bacterium GWB2_53_15 | reverse complement strand
ATGATGTTGTCGATGGTATTCTCATAGACCGGGATGCGGGAGTGCCCGCAGTTGATAATGGTGTCCAGCAGTTCCCTGACCGTGGCTGTGGCGGATATGCAGGCCATGTCAGTACGGGGAACCATGATTTCGCGGACCACGGTGGTGCGTAGCGAGAAGATGGAGCGGATCATCTCGCTCTCTTCCTCGTTTACCAGCCCCTCTTCTTCACTGGCCTCAATGAAATCATGGATTTCCTCGGCGGTGATTTTTTTGCGTCCGGTCATGAACCGGCTGACCAGGTCAAGAAACCCTGGTTTTTTACTTTGGCCTTCTTCCAACGTAACTCTCCTCCGTTATCAGCTAAAAGCTTTTGAATGCAGTTAACACGAGTATGGTGATGCCTGACCCGACAAACGAACCGAGTACCACCTCGCGCATGGTATGAATACGCATCAGTAGCCGCGAATGGCTGACCATAACCGCCAGGGCGATGGAGAGCGCGGAAATGAGCGGGTCATGGGTGTTGAGCGACACTGCTGTGGCGATGGAGAATGCAACCGCCGCATGACCGCTGGGCACACCGCCGTGGAGCGGCGTACCCTTGCCGGTCAAGCTTTTGATAATGATTACAGCAATGATAACGATCAGGATAGATACTACAGTTCCCAGATCGGATGGTGTACCAAACATGGCGAGGACCTTTCCGTAGAGTGGGAGTACATACTTGGCCAGTATCAGGTAGCCCATGATTGCGGCCCCAATGGCCGCCATCAGTACGGCACCGGCAGCAGTATCCTTGGCAACCTTGGCCAGGGGATGATAGCCGGGCGAGACCAGATCAACTACCGCTTCCACCGCAGTGTTGATCAGTTCGGCGAATAGCACGAACAGGATCGAGATGGCCAGCAGGGCAAATTCGATGGGCGTGATGCGCAGAAAAATCGTCATCAGAAGAACCACAAGCGCCGAGATGAAGTGGTTGCGCATGTGTTTCTCGTTACGCGCGGTGTGGATAATCCCCTCGATGGCGCAGTTGACTGAATCTATGAACCGGTCGGGTTTAACAACCCTTCCTTCTTCAGAATCCTGAATAGCTCTCGCTCCTTTTGCTCCATTTTTCTGGCTTGATCCTCGCCGCTACGTTCGTGGTCGTACCCACACAGATGAAGTATGCCGTGTAACAATAGAAAGCACAACCGATCGAAACCGGCAATGTTTCCTTCCTCAGCCTCGCGCGCTGCGGTGTCGGCAGAGATAACCACGTCTCCCAACGCGTAGGGAGTGATGCCGGCACAGTCACCTTCCTGGAGAGAGAAGGAAATGACGTTGGTAGGCCGGTCCTTTGCCAAATACTCGCGGTTGATGCGGCGGATCGCTTTGTCTCCGACAATGGAAACGGATAATTCCGTATCCTCAGGACATCCCAAGGCGTTTAAGATCCTCACTGCTACCTTTTTTAGCTGGCTGGTCCCGATCCGGTGTCTTCTCTGGCGGTTGTTTAGCAGTATCTGCACTCTTGGTACCTCCGATTGGCGACGTGGACTGCTCGCCAGAAACGGTTTTGAGGTCGATGGGTAATGGTTTTTTTACCCCGTTACTGCCCTTGTGGACCGGCTCGGAATAATCTATGCGGTGGTGAAAGATGCCATTCAGGATGCGGTTGAAGCTCTTGGCTATCTCGTGGAGGTTTTTGAGGGTCAGTTCGCATTCGTCCAATTGCCCGTCAATGAAAACATTGTTGATGAGCTTCTGGACCATCCCCTGGATTCGGTCCGGTGTGGGGTTGACCAAGGTGCGGGAGGCTGCCTCGACGCAGTCGGCCAGCATAACTATGCCGGCTTCACGGGTCTGCGGTTTAGGGCCGGGATAACGGAAGTCCTTTTCCTCTACGGTTT
>MHXL01000024.1:5939-8902 GCA_001824455.1 Desulfuromonadaceae bacterium GWB2_53_15 | reverse complement strand
GGGGGTAGTAACCGGCATAACCATGGAATTCCAGTTCGGCATGAACTGGGCTGAGTACTCCCGTTACGTAGGCGATATTTTTGGAGCTCCGCTGGCGATTGAGGCCACGGTGGCCTTCTTCCTCGAGTCCGTTTTCATCGGTCTGTGGATCTTTGGCTGGAACAAGGTATCCAAAAAGGTGCATCTTATGTCCATCTGGCTGGTAGCCATAGCCACCAACCTGTCCGGCTTGTGGATCCTCTTGGCCAATGGCTGGATGCAGCATCCGGTTGGCTATGTGCTTCGCAATAACCGGGCTGAAATGGTCGATTTCATGGCCCTGATCACCAATACCTATGGCCTGATCAAGTTCGGGCACCAGATTGTGTCCGGTTACACCGTGGCCGCCTTTTTCGTGATGGGTGTCTCTGCCTGGCACCTGTTACGCAAGAACGAACTGGAATTTTTTAAACGTTCTTTCAAGCAGGCCGCACTATTCGGACTAGTGTCAGCCATCTTGGTCGCAGTAATGGGTGATTTCCATTCCGTTGAGATCGCCAAGGTTCAGCCTACAAAATTCGCCGCCATGGAATCAATCTGGGAGACGCAGCGCGGCGTTGGTATGAATCTGTTGCTGTTTCCCGATGTAAAGGGTGAGTGCAATGCTGTTGAGCGGCTGTGTATCCCCAACATGGTCAGCTTGCTGGCCTTCCACAACCCCAATGCTGAGATCAAGGGGCTCAAGGACTTCCCCAAAGATTTACGGCCACCGGTTATGCCAACCTATCTAAGCTTTCGAGCCATGGTTGGACTTGGCACGTATTTCATCCTGGCCAGCCTGGTGGCGGTATTTATCTCCTACAGGAAAAATCTTGAGGATTACCGACTGTTTCTTACCATCCTGCTGTTTTCGATTCCGCTGCCCTATATTGCCAACCAATTAGGCTGGATCGTGGCTGAGATGGGCCGCCAACCCTGGCTTGTCTACGGCGTCCTAAAGACCGCCGCCGGCGTCTCAAAGAACATCAGCGCCGCACAGGTATGGGTATCGCTGCTTGGCTTTACGGCTCTCTATACCTGCCTCGGAATAATTGACATCTACCTGTTGACTAAATATGCCAAAAAAGGTCCGGATAACGATCTGTCCGGCATCATAAAAATTGAAGGGAGGAACTGATCCATGGAACTTCAGATCACCTGGTTTGTCCTGTGGGGAGTCCTCTGGGCGGTTTATTTCATGCTGGACGGCTTCGTCCTGGGCACCGGCTTCATGTCCGGCTTCCTGGCCAAAACCGATACGGAGCGGCGCGTCCTGATCAACACCGTGGGGCCGGTATGGGATGGCAACGAGGTCTGGCTGGTCACTGCCGGCGGAGTTACCTTTGCGGCTTTTCCCACCACCTACGCCCTGATGTTCAGCAACCTCTACACCGCCCTGCTGCTGTTGCTGTTTGCCCTGATCGTGCGCGGTGTCGCCTTTGAGTTTCGCGGAAAAATGGACAGCCTTGCCTGGAAAGCTGGATGGGATAAGGCCATCACAATCTCGAGTTTCCTGCCGGCACTATTGTTTGGCGTGGCCTTCGGCAACATCTTCAAAGGGATCCCCATGCGTAACGATTTCGCCACTGTCACCTTTGGGTATGACGGTTCACTGCTAACGTTGCTCAACCCCTACGGCCTCCTGACCGGTGTGCTGTTCGTAATGCTCTTTGCCGTGCACGGGTCTCTGTATGCAGCAATCAAAACCACCGGTGACCTGGCCAAACGGGCCGAGGAGATGGCTAACAGGCTCTGGCTGCCATTATTGATAGTCGCAGTAGCATTCCTCGGCTACACCTACCCGGCCACACAGCTTTATGACAACTACCTCAAGGCCCCTGTACTGCTGATTATTCCGGTCATTGCCGTGCTGTCATTGCTGCTGGTAAAGGTATTTACCGTCAAAACACAACTTCACAAGGCATTTATCTTCTCCTGCCTGACCATTGTCTTTGTCTGTTTCACCGGGATAGCGGGGCTCTTCCCGAACCTGATCCCATCCAGCATAGATCCGGCCTCAAACCTGACAATCTTCAATTCATCCTCCAGCCCTTACACCCTCAAGGTCATGGCAATCGTAGCGTTCATCTTTGTACCGATTGTCATTGCCTACAAGATTTGGGTCTACCGAATCTTCCGCGCCAGAGTCACGAACGAAGATGTTCTGGGGGATTCCGAAGCCTATTAACAAGCATAACATGCTGATTTTGCAGGATTTGATCCTGCTTTACTTGACAACCACTAATATGTAGTGTACACATTATACAGCCTGCAAGGCCCCATCCAAAGTCCCGGACATCCGGGACTTTGGCGTTTCAGTACATTACTACTTACGAAAGGAGTATCTGGCCGGATTAACTTAATTTTCCCTCTGGCGTTTACGCCGGTCCGGCAAAGCCGACACAACCGAACCTATTTTACTTATGAGAAAATTACTTATCTTTTTATCATCCATGCTGCTTCTGACAGCCTGTGAAAACGCTCCGATCAAGAAAGCGGAGCCGCAGATCACAGCCACGGTGTCGTCTGAGTCACTCCTTGACAGAGAGATCAAGGGACTATTGGAGAAAGGTATCTCCATGAGTGAACGCAAACGACAGGTGGCAGCCATTGAAGCTTCTTTCCAGCGCTGTACCACCCCCGAACGAGCTCGCCAGCTGGCGGCGCTCTGCTTTACCAAGACCCTCGGCAGCCCATTCATGCCATTCGATCTGGCGGAAATAGCCCTGGCGGAAACCGGTGGCCACCGTCTCTCCGCTGCCGCTGTATCGTCCAAGGGCGCTCTGGGAGTGTGGCAACTCATGCCCAAGCGGGCCAAAAGCCACGGTTATTCGCCGCAGGACATGGAAAACGACGAGAAATGTGCTGAAGCCGCTGTACGCGAGCTGTACACCAAACTTAAAATGGCCCAGGGAAACCTGGATCGAGCAAAAAAACTGTACTGT
>MHXL01000024.1:1521-5862 GCA_001824455.1 Desulfuromonadaceae bacterium GWB2_53_15 | reverse complement strand
GCAGACCCAGCGTTTGGCCATGGATGACGACGGGACAAGAACACGATGATACGCCGCATTCTGTGCAGCCTGCTGCCAGCACTCTTTCTGCTGGCAGCAGGCTGCGCCTCGCTGATTCAGGCCCCCCAGGTCACGCTAAAACGAACGAACCTTATCGGCATGGACACAAGCGGGGCTGATCTCGAATTTTTCCTGGGTATAAGCAACCCTAACTCATTTGACCTGTCATTATTAGGCTATACCTACGATCTACGGGTAATGACCTTACCCTTGGCAGCCAGTGGCCTCCAGAGTACATTACCCATACCGGCCGAAAGGGAGACTGATATGCGCCTTCCCGTTCGGGTCAAGTTTGGCGACCTGCTGGAAATCCTCAAGCGGCGACCCGATCCGGCTAAAGTTCCCTACCATATTAGCGCCCGCCTGCACCTCAAGTCACCTTTGGGTGAAATAGTCGTTCCGGTAGAAATGGACGGTTCCTTTGCACTACCGGAAACGTACCGGCCCAGCTTCTATCTCGACCGATTCAGGGACATATTCAGCCAAGGCCCCTGAACAGTCTAAAAGGTCTTTTCTTCTTGATAAAAAAGCTGCCGCTCTGCTATAGTCGAGCGGCTTTTTTGCTGATTACTTCATAGGTTTCATAAGGAGCAGTTCCGTGAAAAAAACCACGTCTCCGCTCGACGCCAAAGGTCTGACACTGCGCACCAAAATGTTGCTGTTATCGGCCGTGGCATTCACCGGCATGCTCATCGTCACCGTCATCAGCCTCTACCTCATGAACGGTGTCAGAATTGGTGGTCCGGCTTACAAAACCATTCGGAAAAACATGGATGCCCTTGAAAGCATTGCCCTGCTTAAATCCGACCTTTACCAGATCAACACCGAAGTGCGGAACGTCATTGAGGAAACCAACAAGGCTACTGCTGAGAAAAAGATCGCCTTAATCAACGAACTGACCGGCGACATTGACTTGAATTTCGGCATAGTTATGGAATCTGTCGAATCAGGCCACAAACTGGAGATTATAAATAAGGCCGAGGCCATCTGGAGTGAATATAAAAAGACCCTGCTAGAGGAGATTCTGACGGCGCTGACCAAAGGAGACGCCCTCAAGGCCCGTGCACTGACTAGCGGTGTCCAGACCGAGCGTTTTAATGTCTTCATCAAGGCCGTTGTACCCATGGTCGAAACCATTCGCCAGGACGTCAACAAAACCGAAGAAAAGGTTTCCGCCAGCATCCGGACCAAGATCAGCATCTCGATCGTGGTAACCTTGCTCCTGATCTTACTGATTGCCATTTTTTCTTTCATCATCACCGAATCTATCACCAAGCCTTTGCGGGCATGCGTAGATTTTGCCCGCACCGTGGCAAATGGCCGGCTCGACGCCCGCCTTACGATCACCAGTGGCGGCGAAACCGGTGCACTGGCAACAGCCATGAATACCATGGCAGAAAACCTGCACAGCATGGTCAAACGGGTCAGTTCTGCCTCCGAGATACTCACTTCCATTGATAATAATATCGAAAAAGCCACCCGCCAGGTGGTTACCTCCGCTCGCCTCCAGGAAACAGTCGTGGGCGAGACGTCCCAGGCCGTTGAGCGCATCAACGAATCAGGCCTCGAAGTGTCCAACGGCGTTGAAACGCTCTCTACGTCAGCCTCAGAAACATCGGCATCGGTTCTTGAGATGGCCGCCAGCATCGAAGAAGTGGCCTTGAGCGCGGATAAACTGGGTAATACCGTGGATGAGGTCAGCTCATCAATCATCGAGATGGCCGCTTCCATCAAGCAGATCGGCACCAGTATCGTCAATCTGCTGGATGCCTCCAGCACTACGGCCTCTGCCATTTCCCAGATGGATGCCACTATCCAGCAGGTGGAAAAGAATGCCATGGACACCGCCGCCATCTCGGAGGGGGTAAAACATGACGCTGAAACCGGTAAAAGGGCGGCTGATGAGGCTATCGCCGGAATGCATGCCATCCGCTCATCCTCACGCATAACCGCAGAAGTCATCGAAAACCTGTCATTACGCACAAATGACATCGGGGCCATCCTCTCCGTTATTGACGAGGTGGCCGACCAGACCAACCTGCTGGCCCTCAACGCCGCCATCATCGCCGCCCAAGCCGGAGAACACGGCAAGGGATTTGCCGTAGTTGCCGATGAAATCAGGGAACTTGCCGAGCGCACAAGCAGTTCCACCCGTGAGATCGCCGCCGTCATTCAAGGGGTACAGGATGAAACCCGTCGAGCAGTTGATGCCATCAACCGTGCCGAAGACAGTATCAGTGAAGGAGAAAAGCTCTCCCAGCGCTCCGGAACCGCTCTGGAAAAGATCGTCAGCGGGGTACAGAAAGCCAGCATCCAGATCAGCGAGATTGCCCGCGCTACTGTTGAACAGGCCCGTGGCAGCCAGAGCATCAAAGAAGCCATGGAGAGTGTCGAGGAAATGGTCGGGCACATTGCTCAATCATCCGTCGAGCATTCCAAGGGGAGCGAACTCATCGCCACTGCTGTAGAACGGATCAAGGATCTGAGCATCCACGTACGCACTTCAACTCGGGAACAAAGTCGGGCCAGTAACCTGATCGCCCATTCAACCGAAAACATCACCTCCATGATCGAGCAGATTCGCGGCGCCTGCCAAGATCAGCGGCAAAGCAGCGCCACGTTTTCCAAGGCTGTCGGCAATATACAGGTATCATCCGTATCCAACTCTGAAGCAGCCAAGGTCATGGAAGTTTCCGTAACCGGACTAACAAAACAGATTGACCTACTGGACAAGGAGATGTCCGGCTTCAGCATCTAACGCTACCACACCCACACGGACATAGTGCAATGGACAGACTGAATCAATGTTTCACAACCCTCAGGGAGCAGAACAGCAAGGCGTTGGTGACCTTTATCACCGCCGGCGACCCGGATCTGACCACCTCGGCAGAGATGATTCATCTGCTTGAGGAGGCCGGCACCGACATCATCGAGTTGGGTATGCCCTTTTCCGATCCTATGGCCGACGGCCCCACCATCCAGCTCTCTTCTGAACGAGCTCTGGCTGCCGGTACGACCTTGGAGGGAATTCTGGCAACGATTCGCACGGTACGCGCCACTTCCGCCATTCCCATCATCCTGATGGGCTACCTCAATCCTATCCATGCCTACGGCTATGAGCGTTTCGCGCTGGATGCGGCAAAAGCGGGGGTAGACGGCGTCCTCCTGGTTGACATGCCGCCCGAGGAAGCTGATGAGTTTCTTAAACACGCTAATGACCACGGATTGAATGTGATCTTTTTGCTGACTCCCACTTCCGATTCAAATCGCGTAGCCACCGTAGCCAAACTGGGCAGAGGTTTCCTGTACTACGTGACGGTCACCGGCGTAACCGGAACCCGCCAGGAGGTTTCCACCAGCCTTGCCGCCGAACTGGGCCGGATTCGTAAAAAGATCAAACTGCCCATCGTGGCCGGTTTCGGCATTTCAACCCCCCAACAAGCCGCCAGCGTGGCCGAATTGGCCGATGGCGTGGTGGTCGGAAGCGCAATCGTCAAGCTCTTCCAGCAGTATTCCGGACCTGAACTGAAACGTGAGGTCAAAGGCTTTGTCAGCGCTCTTAAACAGGCCATCTCCTCCAAAACGATCTGACTTGACACCCAAGAGCATTTCTGTTACCTAGCTATTTCATTTTTGGTAAATTTTTTGAGCATCACTTAAATCCGCGTGAGGGTCACCATGAGCTGGTTCAATAAAGCAAAAGCAGGCATCGACAAGTCCGAAGGGAAGAAGAGCAAGGTTCCGGAAGGGATGTGGATCAAATGCCCGGAGTGTTCCGAAACCATTTTAGGCAAGGACATCGATGCCAATCTGAATGTCTGTCCAAAATGTGGACACCACTACCGTATCTCTGCCCGTCGCCGCCTGGAACTGCTGCTGGACGGCAGCACCTGGCAGGAGTTTGACGCCGGCATGACATCGGTGGACTTTTTGCAATTCAAGGATGCCAAAAGCTACCAGGATCGCATCAATGCCGCCCTTGCCAAGGGAGGCTCCAAGGATGCAGTCATCTGTGTCGAAGGGGCCGTTGATGGTACTGACGTGCAAGTGGCCATCTTTGACTTCTCTTTCATGGGCGGAAGCATGGGAAGCGTTGTCGGCGAGAAAATCACGCGCTCCATCGAGCGGGGACTGAAACAGCGCCAGCCGGTGATCATCATTTCGGCCTCAGGTGGGGCCCGCATGCAGGAAAGCATCCTGTCGCTGATGCAGATGGCCAAGACCTCCGCGGCCCTTGCCAAGCTCAAGGCGGCCGGCATACCTTTTATCTCGATCTTAACC
>MHXL01000024.1:483-1514 GCA_001824455.1 Desulfuromonadaceae bacterium GWB2_53_15 | reverse complement strand
CCACCGGCGGGGTCACGGCCAGCTTTGCCATGCTGGGGGATCTTAACCTGGCCGAACCCAAGGCACTGATCGGTTTTGCCGGGCCGCGAGTCATAGAGCAAACCATACGCCAGAAGCTTCCTGAAGGATTTCAACGGGCCGAATATCTGCTCGACCATGGCATGGTGGATGTTATCATCCCCCGTCCGGAGATGCGTAGCAAGCTCGCGTCAATCCTGAAGATGCTGCACCGTCCCACTGCCTGAAATGTCGCTGGCCGGCACGCTGGAGAAACTCTACGCCCGCCGGCGTTTCGGCATCCGCCCCGGCCTTGCCAGGGTCCGTACCCTGCTTGAACGCCTCGGCCATCCTGAACAGTCATTCCGCAGTATCCATGTTGTCGGCACCAACGGCAAAGGTTCAACATCGGCCTTTCTGTCATCCATCCTGAACAGCGCCGGGCATCGTACGGCGCTGTTCAGCTCCCCCCATCTAGTCAACTTCAACGAGCGTTTTCGCATTAATGGACAGGACATCTCATCCGAGCGGCTGTCATCACTTCTGGACAGGGTGCTGACCCAAGCCCCTGACGAGGCGACCTTTTTCGAGATCGTTACCGCCTTGGCCGCCCTTGTTTTTGCAGAAGAACGGGTTACTGTGGCCGTTATGGAAGCCGGCATGGGAGGACGGTCCGACGCGACCGCCGCCTTACCCGCCATCATGACGGTAATCACCCCCATTTCTCTCGATCACAGCGATTACCTGGGTACAACCCTGGCTGAGATCGCCGTTGAAAAAACCGGAATAGCAGAGCCGGGAACGCCACTGGTTACGGCACTCCAGACACCCGAAGTATTTACGGTGATCAGAGAATACACTGACCACGGAAACAATCTTTTGCGTTGTGCCGGGCAGGACTTTTCCGCGACCTGGGACTATGACGACACCCTTGCGTATTGCGGTCTTTCTGCTACAATTTCCAAAATCAAACCCGGCATCCCTGGGCGCTATCAGGCCGAAAACGCTGCACTTGCACTGGCCGCAGCAGAAAT
>MHXL01000024.1:0-434 GCA_001824455.1 Desulfuromonadaceae bacterium GWB2_53_15 | reverse complement strand
ATAAACAGCGCCTGTTGGCCCGGCCGCATGGAGCTGGTTTCGGGCCAGCCCCCTATCCTGCTGGATGGAGCCCACAACCCGGCCGGCGCCGCTGCCTTGGCAGAAGCGCTGGGCGACTACCACTACCGGCGGCTCCTGTTGGTAACAGGGGTTATGGCCGACAAGGATGCCAGCCAATTATTCGCACCGTTGGCGGACAAGGTGCACCGGGCTTACGCGGTCACGCCGGCGGTCGAGCGCGCCCTTGATGATGCATCCCTGACTGACATCCTCAGAGATTGCGGGATAGATAGCATTGCCTGCGGTAGCGTCGCCAATGGAATCATAGCGGCGCGGCTTGGTGCCGCAAAAGATGATCTGATACTGGTATGCGGCTCGCTATTTACTGTCGGGGAAGCAAAGGCATGGCTTGCTGACACACACTACAAAGGGAT
>MHXL01000023.1:9194-10740 GCA_001824455.1 Desulfuromonadaceae bacterium GWB2_53_15 | reverse complement strand
GGGCCGCGAAGACGATCAGGAACGTCCCTCCTCCGGAAAGACGGGCGTTGCGCAGGATGGAAGCGGTCAATTCCCGCGAAGGTAAACCGGCGCAGGAAAAGACCGGCAGCTTCTGTCCCTTGACCAGGGTGTTGAGTGCGTCGATGGCTGTGATGCCGGTTTCGATGAACTCCTCGGGTCGTGCGCGGGCCACCGGGTTCATGGGAAAACCGCTGACCGGGGACCATGCCTCGGGGACAAAGGCGGGCATGCCGTCCAGAGGTCGGAATGAGCCGTCGAAGACCCGGCCGATCAGACGTTCCGAGAGAGGCGCCCGCCGCACGGAGTCGCTGAAGACGACCCGCGCCTCCAAGTCGAGGCCGCGCGTCTCGCCGAAGAGTTGGATCAGAACCATCTCCCCGTCGATCTTGAGTATTTCCCCTTCAACCTCGCTGTTGTCGGGGAATCGTACCCGCACCACCTCGGCCAGGCGCGCCTCCCGGATCCCCTCCAGGAAAAGCAGCGGCCCGCGCACGGAGGTAATGGTCCGGTAGGAGTGCTCGGCGAACCTCACGGGTTCACCTCCCGCTCTTCGTCGCCTGCAAGCAGGGCATCATCCAGCAGCGCCCCGCTGGCGAGCAGCTCCCCGGCCCGGTCATGCGCCGACACGATCATCATGATTCGTTTCAGGGTTTCCTCGGGCGGGGAAAAGGCGTCCGCGTCGTAGGCGTTCTGAGCCAGGAAACCAGTCCTGATCCGCTCGGCGGTCCGCAACAGGAGCCGGTCACTGTCCTGCATTCCCTCTATCCCCACAATTTCGGCCACCTCGCGCAAGGATTCCTCCTGCTGGAGAATATCCCGGCAGCGCCGGCGCATCTCCTCCCAGGCCGGTGCAACCCGCTTGGCCATCTCCCCGGTAAGTTTGGATTCGTACAGGGAGTAGCTCTGAAACCAGTTGATGGCCGGAAAGTGCCGCCGATGTGCCAGTGAGGTGTCCAGCATCAAAAAGGCCCCGGCGCTGCGCAGGCAGGCCTGGGTCACCGGTTCGGTGAAGTCGCCGCCCGGAGGGGAAACCGAGAGCACCATGGTCAACGATCCAAAATCACCGGAAAGGGTCTCAACCAGCCCGGCCCGTTCCATGAAGGCTGCCAGCCGCGAGGCCAGGTAAGTGGGATAGCCCTCCTCGCCCGGCATCTCTTCGAGGGAAGAGGATATCTCCCGTAGCGCCTCGGCCCAGCGCGATATGCTGTCGGCCAGGAGCAGCACATGGTAGCCCATGTCCCGGTAATACTCTCCCATGGTGACAGCGGTGTATATGGAGGCCTCGCGGGCGGCGACCGGCATGTTGGAGGTGTTGGCGACCACCACGGTCCGCTCCATGAGCCGCCTGCCGCTCCAGGGGTCGTTCAGGGTCCCGAACTCTTCCAGCACCTCGGCCATCTCGTTGCCCCGTTCGCCGCAGCCGACATAGATCACGATGTCAACCTGGCTGAACTTGGCAAGGGACTGTTCAAGGATGGTCTTGCCGGTACCGAACCCGCCCGGAAAGATGGCGGTGCCCCCTTGA
>MHXL01000023.1:8654-8886 GCA_001824455.1 Desulfuromonadaceae bacterium GWB2_53_15 | reverse complement strand
TCCATCCGCAGCCGTTCGAGGGGCCGCTGGAGGCCGTCGAACATCCCCCCCAGCAGGCCGGGGCCGAGACGGGCCATGAGCGGACGCTCCAGGGCGAGCACCGACTCGTTGACCGAAAGTCCGCGGGTGTTTTCGTAAACCTGGACCACGGCCCGGTCTCGCTCCAGGCGAACCACCTCGCCGATCAAACGGGCTTCACCCACCAGGACCATCTCGTACAGGCGCAGCCTCC
>MHXL01000023.1:5081-8503 GCA_001824455.1 Desulfuromonadaceae bacterium GWB2_53_15 | reverse complement strand
AGTATTCCAAACCAGCGGCGCTCCAGTTCCCTGAAGAGTTTGTCCTCGATCCCGGCCAGCAGGCGTTCATCGATGGCGATCACTCCGGTTTCCGGGTCGGCCATCACCCGCAGCAGGGTTTCCTTTGCCTCTGCCGGAACGACTGTGTGCTGCAGGGCTCCGGCAATGCCGAAACCGTGGCGGGCATCATCGGCTGTAATGAATACGATCTGGCTCATGCCATCAACTCCTCACCGGGAATAGTCCGGACCACTCCGCCTTGCTTCACGGACAGCCGCCAATAGCGGGCCTCCAGGTAGAGAGACCAGAGGTATTCCACCAGCAGTCCGATCCCGTCCGGATCGCGGGACAGCCGCCTGCAAAAGCGGGTCATGCCCCTCATGAACTCTTCTTCCAGTTCGGACGGGCTCTCCGGCAGCGCTCCGGATCCTGTCAGTGCGGCGACGCAAGCGTCGCGCTCGGCGGCCCCTCTGCCGCCCTGCCATGAATTCAGGCGTTTGGTGCTGATCCGGCCACCCGGCACAAAGGACGGAACAGTTTCCGATCGCCAGCGCTGGTGCCTGAAGAGGGTGAGCAAATTGAGCATGTCGATCAGGCGAATGAAAAAAGTTTGCAGGCCTGGTTGGAGCGAGTGCGCGGCAATTAGCCCCAGGGTGACGTTCAGGATCCTTCCTTCGACCGCTCCGATTCCGCCTGTTAAGTAGACATCTTCCAAATGCCCGAATCCTGGCAATATCCGTTGCATAAAACGGCCAATCCGCTCCAGTGCCTCTTTCGTGCCGATCCGATCGTCTGCCACCAGTAGTAGCAGGGGGGTTACGAGCAGGCTCCCTTCCATGATGGCTGCCACCTGGTCCCACTGGCGGACTTCTCGACGTCTGATGGCCAGGGCAAGCGGCTTGAGCTCATGATAAAAGACGAGCGGGGCAAAGGCGTTTCTCATGTCTGGCTCCAACTGGGACCAGAGCCAGTTGCGCTCGGCGCGCGCGGCAGCCAGGGGAGCGTCGCCCTGCTCCAACCTCGTTTCAGCTGTTTCTGCCACAGTCGCCGCTTCAGGCATGGTCGGTCGTTCTTTCCGTCGCGAACGTCTGCCGCGAATCCGGGCAAGCACGTATGGAAACGGATAGCCCTTACCCTCAGGATTTTGCAGGAACAAATTCAGCACTGACACCCTGCACCTCGCGCATCAATTCCGGCAGTAGCTCCGGCCAAAACCGTTCCAGGCGTTTTTCCAGCGTATCGGTCACCATCACTTTTCCATCGGCCGTCTCAGCCTCGATTCCCCCTGAGATGGATGGGTCGTCGCCGATCTCCACCCCCGGCAGAAGGTTTTTAGCCTGTTCCCTGTCGCCAGGATTGACGCTGATCCTGCTCCAACCCACAGCCGGCAAGGAGCGGATCATGATCTGGAATTGCTCGTGGTAGCGTTCTCCCCGCAGGTGCGGCAAGAGCGAGACGGCCCGTTGCCAGAGCCGAATGGCCAGCACATTTTCAGCCTCCAGCAGGATTCGTCCTGTCCGGCGAGCCGCCTCGGCGTTGCCCCGCTCTCTAGCCAGGGAACACTCCTGAGCACTGATGAGCAGACTCTCCCTGGCCATGATTGCAAGATCAGCGACCCAGGCGCCTTTCATGGCTCTGATTTCCGCCTCGGCCTCGTCCCGAATACGGACGAGCGAGGCATCCCCTTCTCTTTGAAGGGCCTCTGCCAGTTCCTCGTAACCCATCAGCGATAGAGGATCATGGTGGCCACCACGAAGCCGAGGATCACCATGGTCTCCGGTATGGCCAGCAAGATGATGACCGTGCCGGTCAGTTCGGGCTTTTCGGCAATGGTGCCGGCGCCCGCCGCACCAATTTTCGACTGTGCCCAGCCCGTGGCCAGGGCAGGCAGCCCGATGGCAAGTGCAGCCGCGAATCCCAGCAGAACCTTTTCCATAGAGAGTCTCCTTGGATGAATGTGATCATGAACATCACTTCTTAAACGGTTCGAACTTCCTGCCGCCCTGTTCTATGAACTTGCTGAAGAACTCCACGTAGTGGAGGCGCAGGGTGTGGATGGTAGGAGAAAAGAGTCCCAGGACAATGCTCAGGATGTGGAGCAGTGCCCCGACCACCAGGCCGCTCACGACGTCACCGGTTTTTCCCGACAGGGTATTGGCCGCGTTTGCGATGAATACCGAGGAGAGCCCGATGGCCATAATTCGGGCATAAGAGATGACGTTGCCGATGTTCTTGACCATCTCCAATGGTGCCATGAGGCCGCCGGTCACTAGAATGAGCGGAACCACAACTCCCACGGTCATCAAGGCCGGCAGGAGAACCCCTCGCTGCGCCGGGAAGATGAACGAGACCATCAACACAGCCCCTGCCAGGATCAGGACAACATTGGCCAGCCTGAAGATGGCTTCCTTGCGGCTCCCCTTGCGCAGTGCGCTCCGCGCCCCCAGGACAAGGGCCAGGGTCACGTGCATGACCCCCACGGAAAGAGAGAAGTAGAGCATCGGCATGATAGCTGTGCGCCTCTCGATCAGTCCGCTGCTTTCCAATCCCAGCAGATGTGCCCCCAGATCGCCGAAGAATTCGCCGTAGATGATTCCGAATACTATAGCGTACAGGGACGAGACGCCGAAGATGCGTGCCGCGTCGCGCAGGTTGTTTCCCTTGCGCCGGAAGGCCAGGATCAGCAGTGAAATGGTCAGAATTACAAGCCCATGCCCGGCATCCCCCAGCATCATACCGAAAAATATGGGGAAGAAGATTCCCAGGAAGGTGGTCGGGTCATAGGAGGAATAACTGGGAAGCGGCAACAGGCGGGTAAATAATTCGAACGGACGAAAGTAGAGCGGATTGCGGATGCTGACCGGAACCCGTTCCAGTTCATGCTCCATTACGGCTGTCTCTTGCAGGACCACTCGCCCTCCGAACCCGGCAGCCAGCTGTTGTTGCAGGGTTTCCAGCTTCACGGCCGGCATCCAGCCGTGGATAAAGAAACACATTCGGGTCTGATGGACGTAGGCGGTTGCTGTTAGCAACGCCAGCTGATCAACCAGCCAGTCGCGTACCTGGGTGTAGATTCCTCCCCATTGGCGGCTAAAATCCTCACGCCAGAGGTCAATTGCCGTGATCCGCTGCTCAAGTGCCTCAATACGTTGGGTAATCTCATGGAGTCTGGCGGATAACGGCAGCCTTGCAAGGTCCTCGCGGACTCTCAATTCCAGGAAGTTCTCCTTTCCCAGTACCTCCCGTACCCGAGCGGAGAGCGAGCGGGGGATGGCGACTAGCGCTATCAGGGAGCCGTCGTTGCCCCTGTCCATAACAACCTCGTAGTGCCCCTCGGTGACCGAGTGCAGGAGCCGGTTCAGCAGTTCGACACCATGTTCCTCCCTCAGTGAGAACCCCACAAAGTCGAGGTTGGTGTCGGG
>MHXL01000023.1:441-4975 GCA_001824455.1 Desulfuromonadaceae bacterium GWB2_53_15 | reverse complement strand
CAGTCTGGAAGATGTTTTTTCAGGGTCTCGCAAATGGTCTCAAGTGCGCGTGGAGGATCTATGCTGTTGGTCCGTTGGTGGACATCGACCAGCAGGCCGAGCAGTTCATCGATCCTTGTCCGTATATCCTCCAGCAGGTTGCGTTCACCGCAGGCTTTTTCGTCGAAGAGGAATGACCTTACCTGCTCTTCATCACCAGGGGTAATAAAGCCGCTCACATCGGACTCCAACTGGAATATGCCCATCTCTCGCACCAAGGTCAGGACTGCCATGAGATCCTCCTGAGGCCCGACGATTTCAACCTTGGACATCCGGGTGATCATCGCTTCATTCCGGGATAAGGCGTGACAGAGAAGCAAGCAGTAAACTTTCGACCTGCTCCTCGGTCAGTTGGCGAAGCCTTTCTGCCTGCTTCCGGGCATCCTGCAACTGCTCTTCCGATTGCAACCTTGTTTCGTCAACGGTGCGCTTAAACGCCTCGGTACGGTCCTGTTGCAATCGTTCCACTGCAGCCATACGCTCCGCCTCCAGGGCTTGCCGGGTCGCCTTTATCTGTTCGGCACAGCGGTAACGTTCCGTCTCCACCTTGAGGCGTATCCCTGCTTCAAGCTCCAGTATGTCCCTGAGGATGTCATCTCCCATGCAGAGCCTGCCTTATCAAGTTGCATCTGCAAAAATTGTAGCACAGAGTTGGCTGATTATCAGTTTCAGGGCCAAAATTGATCACATACGGACGGTCCTGAATTTATCAAATCTTCCTGTCAAATCTTCCTTGACCTGATAGTCGGGCGGTGGTACATTGCCGTACCTACATAACACTACCTTTTAATTTAGCCCGAGAGGCTAGCAAAGGTGAAACCAATGAACAGACTGAAACTCATATCCGAAGGGTCTTGCCGCATAACGCGGTGAGGCTCTTTTTTTGTGTCACAAGAAAGAGGTGATCGCTATGATGGAAACGCTGACGGTACTATTGGATGAAAGCGGCATTAAACGTGCCCTTACACGTATTTCCCATGAGATACTGGAACGGAACAAAGGGGTAAAGGACCTGGTCCTGATCGGTATTCGCTCAGGGGGAGCCTTTCTGGCTGAGGAGATTGGCAAAACTATCGCCATTATAGAAGGGGTTACGGTTCCCGTGGGAGCGGTTGACATTACCCTTTATCGCGACGATATAAAAAGCCATGCAGCGCATCTGCCGGTTGGCAAGACCGACATTGCCTTTTCACTGGAAGGCAAACGGGTGGTGCTTGTGGATGATGTTCTTTTTACCGGCCGCACTATTCGTGCTGCCATGGATGCACTTATGGACCATGGCCGTGCCCAGTCAATCCAGTTGGCGGTACTGATCGACCGTGGTCATCGCGAGCTGCCTATCCGGGCTGATTTCGTGGGGCGTAATGTACCCACCAGTCTCAAGGAAAACGTGGCGGTGATCTTTAACGAGAAGGAACAGCCTGTTGAGGTTGTTCTGGAAAAATAGCGAGGGGAGGGTGGCATGGCGGAGTTTAAGCATAGGGACATCATTGCGCTCAGGGACCTGACAAAAGAGGATATCGAACTGCTCATCTCAACTGCTGAGAACATGCGAGAGATCAACGGTCGTGATATCAAAAAGGTTCCCACGCTGCGTGGCAAGACCATTATCAACCTGTTCTACGAGGCGTCCACCCGTACCCGGACATCCTTCGAGATTGCCGCCAAGCGACTTTCGGCCGATACAGTAAATATCACGCCCTCTTCCAGTTCGGCCACCAAGGGCGAAACCCTGGCGGATACGGCCCTCAACCTGCTGGCTATGAAGCCGGACATCATTGTCATGCGCCATGCTGTTTCCGGCGCCCATTATCACCTGGCAAAGAAGGTTACCTGCTCGGTTATCAATGCCGGTGATGGTGCCCATGAACACCCTTCCCAGGGACTCCTGGACATGCTGACCATGAAGGACCGTTTTGGCAAGCTTGACGGACTCAAGGTTGCCATAGTTGGCGACATCACCCATAGCCGGGTGGCGCGCTCCGATATTCAAGGCCTTACCAAGCTGGGTTCTCATATCTATCTGGCGGGGCCGCCAACCATGATGCCTCCCTGCGTTGAGCGGTTGGGCAATGTCACGGTTTGCGGCAACATGAAGGAAGCCATCCAGGACGCAGATGTGGTCATGATGCTGCGTATCCAGCAAGAGCGCCAGGGCAAGACCCTCATGCCTAATACCCGTGAATATTCACGCTACTTCGGACTCAATCCCGAAAATCTGAAACTGGCCAAGCCGAATGCCATGGTCATGCACCCCGGCCCGATCAACCGCGGAGTGGAGATGTCCAGCTACGTGGTGGATGGTGATCAGTCCCACATCCTCAAGCAGGTAGAAAATGGCGTGGCGGTGAGGATGGCGATGCTGTACCACGTATGCGGTGGAGAGTTGGCGGAATAAAGGCAAACTTCCACCACGGAGGCACGGAGGCACAGAGAAAGGCGGGAGAAAATCAAGGTATGGTCAAAGATTTAGATTTCCAAAAAATATTTTCAGTTTTCTCTGTTTACCTCCGTGTCTCTGTGTCTCCGTGGTGGGTTTTATGAAATTATACTTCTACGAGGTGAAAATATGAATTTATTGATCAAAGGCGGCAGGGTGATCGATCCTTCCCAAGGGCTGGACGATACGCTGGATGTTATGTTGGAAAACGGATTGATCAAAGAAGTCGGTAAGGGGCTGAAGGCACCTGCCGGCGCCGAAGAGCTCGATGCTTCCGGTAAGTATGTCGTGCCGGGATTGATCGACATGCACGTTCATCTGCGCGATCCTGGCTTGGAGTATAAAGAGGATATCGTCAGCGGAACCAGGGCCGCCGCAGCAGGCGGCTTTACTTCGGTCTGCTGTATGCCCAACACCAAACCGGTTATCGACAACAAATCAATAGCCAGCTACATCATCAACAAGGCCAAGGCCGAGGGGGTTTGCAATGTCTTCCCGGTCGGTTCCATCACCTATGGTTTGAACGGTGAGCGCATGTCCGAAATGGGTGAACTAAAGGAGGCTGGCTGCGTGGCGGTCTCCGACGACGGCAAGCCGGTTGTCAACAGCGAATTGATGCGGCGCTCGTTGCAGTATGCCGCCGGAATCGGGATCATGGTCATCTCCCACGCCGAGGAGCTGGAGCTGGTGGGTGAGGGGACCATGAACGAGGGCTACACCTCTACCGAGCTGGGTCTGAAGGGGATTCCCCGTGTGGCGGAAGATATCGCCACCGCCCGCGAGGTGATGCTGGCCGAATATACCAAATCCCCGATCCATATCGCCCACGTCTCCACCACGGGGGCTGTGCGGATCATCAGAGAGGCCAAGGCGCGCGGCGTTCAGGTGACCTGCGAAACCGCACCCCATTACTTTACCCTGACCGACGATGCTGTGCGCGGCTACAACACCAATGCCAAGATGAACCCTCCGCTACGTGAGGCCGATGACGTTGCCGCCATCAAGGCCGGTCTGGCAGACGGCACCATTGATGCCATTGCCACCGACCACGCCCCCCATCACCTGGATGAGAAGGATGTGGAATTCAACGTGGCCATGAACGGCATTATCGGCCTGGAGACCTCCCTGCCTCTGTCGCTCAAACTGGTAACCGAGGGCGTGCTTACTCTTAATCAGTTGATAGAAAAAATGACGTGCAACCCTTCGAATATTCTTGGTTTGCAGCGCGGTAATCTCAAGGTTGGCAGTGTAGCGGATATTACCGTGATTGACCCGTCTGTTGAGTGGCTGGTTGAGGCGGATAAGCTGATCAGCAAGTCCAAAAACTCCCCTTTCCTGGGGTGGAGTGTCAAGGGGGCGGCGGCCTGTACTATTCTTGCCGGCAAAGTGGTCTACAAACGATAAATCTTTCAAACAACACTGAATGCATGAAGTAAATGAGTAATTTCCGGGAGTTGAACTTATGAAAGCTGTTTTGGCGCTCGCTGATGGGCGCATTTTTGAAGGGAAATCATTTGGAGCAACTGGCGAGGCCAGCGGTGAAGTGGTGTTCAATACCGCCATGTCCGGCTACCAGGAGGTCCTGACCGACCCTTCCTACAAGGGACAGATGGTCACAATGACCTACACCCAGATCGGTAACACCGGCATCAATCCCGAGGATATCGAGAGCCGCGGCCTGTTCCTGTCCGGCTTCATCGTCAGGGAATATCAGGACTGCTACTCCAACTGGCGCGCCACCATGAGTCTTGATGCCTATCTCAAGGAGAATGGCGTAGTGGGCATCCATGGCCTTGATACCCGTGCCCTGACTCGTCATCTGCGCGATAAGGGGGCTCAGAATGGTATTATCTCTACCGGGGACTTTAATCACGAAAGCCTGGTTGCCAAGGCCAGGGCTATCCCCACTATGACCGGCCTGGATCTGGCCAGCGGCGTCAGTTGTGACAAACCCTACCACTGGACTGAAGGGGTGTGGGATCTTGAAAGTGGTTATCCACAAGTGGACCGGGCCGCACTCAAGTACAAGGTTATTGCCTACGATTTCGGCATCAA
>MHXL01000023.1:0-279 GCA_001824455.1 Desulfuromonadaceae bacterium GWB2_53_15 | reverse complement strand
TAAATTTGTCGGTAAAAAGCCGATCTTCGGCATCTGCCTGGGACACCAACTGCTGGGACTTGCCCTGGGGGGTAAGACTGTGAAGTTGCCGTTCGGCAACCATGGTTCAAACCTGCCGGTCATGGACATGTCCACCCGCAAGGTGGAAATCACCGCCCAGAACCATGGTTTTGCCGTTGACCTGGACACCCTGGGCGACGCCGCTTGCCTGGGACACGAAAATCTGAACGACCAGACCGTGGAAGGTATCCGTCACTGCACTCTGCCGATCTTCTCGGT
>MHXL01000022.1 GCA_001824455.1 Desulfuromonadaceae bacterium GWB2_53_15 | reverse complement strand
TGTATAACGTTTTGAGATCCGGATAGAGTTTCAACAGGCGCTTGTTCAGTTCCATGCCGGTCAGAGCCGGCATGACAACATCCGTGATCAGCAGGTCTATGTTAACCCCTTTGACCATCTGTAACGCCTGCAGGGGACTTTCCGCCACAAGAACCGAGAACCCATGTTCCCTAAGGAGCTCATAGGCTAGATTCCGCGCCATTTCATTGTCTTCAACCAGCAGTATGGTATGTTTCTGCCTGGCGAACACGACCGGTTTTATTGAATTAATCTGCTCAACAGACGGCGTTTCATCTATCACGGGAAAATAGCACTTGAAGGTGGTCCCTCTCCCCGGTTCGCTGTAGACCCAGATATTTCCGCCATGCTGTTTGACCAGCCCATGTACGGTTGCAAGACCCAACCCTGTGCCGTGACCGATCTCTTTTGTGGTAAAAAAAGGTTCGAATACCTTGCTGAGAGTCTGCTTGTCCATGCCGCAGCCGTTATCAGTGACAGCCAGCATCATATGCCGCCCCGCAACTGCACCTTCATGCCGCAGGCAATATTCATCATCCAGCTGAACCAGTGCTGTTTCGAGTGTAATGACGCCATTGCCGCTGATCGCATCCTGGGCGTTGACGGCCAGGTTCATGATGATTTGCTCGATCTGATGCGCGTCTGCCATAATGCCGCAGCAGGTTGGAGCAAGATGAAGCCCGACCTCAATGTTCTCGCGGATGGTGCGCCTTAATATTTCCGAGAAAGCGTCAAGCACCCGGTTGAGATCGATGACCTTCATATCAAGGATCTGTTTACGGCTGAAGCTCAGCAACTGCTGTACCAGTATCCTGGCCTTGTCGGCCGCCTTCAGAATATGACCGGCCCTGGTTGCGGCCGGGCTGTCTTCAGAAAGATCGCGTTTCAGGAAGTCCGCATACCCGATGATCGGTGTCAGCAGGTTGTTGAAGTCATGGGCTATGCCGCCGGCCAGGCGTCCGATGGATTCGATCTTCTGGTTCTGCAGCAGTTGCTCCTCCAGTTGTCTCCGTTGACTGATGTCGATAAAGGTCACCACCGTACCGGTTATGCTGCCATCCTTGACCACCGGGTGCGCCCAGTATTCAACCGGGAACCGGGTGCCGTCCAAGCGCCAGAAAACCTCCTCGGTCTCATAGATCATTTTCCCTTCCCGATGGGCCGCGTATGCCTTGCATTCATGCTCCGGATAGGGTGTGCCATCGGCGCGGGTGTGGTGGATCAGCTCATGGATGTTTGCGCCCATAAGCTGGTCTTCGCGGGTATAACCCAACATCCGGAGACAGGATGGATTGCAGAAGGTACAGTTGCCGGACAGATCCACACCATAGATTCCCTCAGCTGTGAAATCCAGCAGCAAGCGGATATGTTCATCTTTTTCACGGATATCCCTCTCAACTCGTATCCGCTCATTAAGTTCTTTGTTCAGATCAGCAGTCTTATCTCCCAGGCGTCTGAGAGCCGAGTTAACCTCATCGCCGATGAAATCCAGTTCGGTAACGCCGGTTTTTCCGATAGTCTCACCCCTTTCAACGGCAGCGACCATCATCCTAATCGGTTGGTTGAATTTTTTTCTCAGAACCAGAAGCAATCCGGTTGCCATCAGCAGGCAGCCACCGGCGGCGATCGGAGCCAGCAGACCGATGCCGCTGCGCGTCATCAGTGATTGCGTGGTGCGGATGACGGTGACCACCTTCCAACCCCACAGAGGAAAGGTCTCCATATAGCAGTAGTAATCGGCGTCTTCGAGGGTCAGGCTGAAATAGCCTGCTGCGCTTCGGTCAAGTATGGCGCGGGTCTGGGGCGTGGAAAGTGTGCTGCTGAGCGATGTTCCGTCCGATAGGGCAATAATGCCGTGATGATTTGTGCGTGACCAAAGCAGGGCAAGTGCCTCACGGGTGTTTCCGCGCATGGCCTCGACGACCACTGGAGTTCCCATCAGTGTCGCAGTGGTGAGTTCCGAGGCTTTGGAGGAAAGTATCTTCTGGGTCTCCATCCCGGCCGCGGTGACGATGAAACGGGAATAATCATTTTGGACGAAAGCGGCAATCCTGCCGATCACCATCAACAGGATTGCAAACACAAGCATCACGACAAAAAAACTGGGAACAACGATCTTGAAACCGAGGCTGTTGCGGTCAATTTTCATTCTGAAGTTCCTTGAAAATTTCGAAGACCTTCATGACCGAGGGTAGGAAGTTTTTGCCGGGTACCATGAATCCGTTATTGATCTCGTCATCCCAGCCCTTCATGGCTTCAGCGTCCTTTTTATCGGCAAGCGGTTTGAGGCGGATAAGGGCCGAAATCATCTGCTGCCGGACTGCTGCGGGGAGCGAAGGTGATGCGCAGAGCGCAAAGTTGGGGAGCGGGGCAGAGATTGCCAGCACCCTGAGCTTTTGCTGACTGAATCTCTTTGCGAGAGTTTCCTTAACCCCTGCTGCTGCAACTTCGCCGGAAAGAAGGGCCGACATGATCCGGTCCTGGCTCTCCAGAAATATTGGCTGGATCGCGGACATGCTGATCCCGGAGTCCTTCAGTATCTTGGCCGGCACAATATGGGCAGCGGTCGAGCCCTTAAAAAAACCGATCTTTTTGCCTTTGAGCTTCCTTAAAGTCGTGACCGATGTGGTGTTCGTCAGTATAACGGAATGATAACTGGGCGTTCCGTCATCGCCCAGGGCTGCCAGCATAGGTGTTGCACCGCATTTGTTGTTGGCTCTGCCGAGCGGAACCGGCCCCATCAGGGCCGCTGAAACCCTGCCGTTGCAGAGCTCGTCGATGAGCTCATTATGGTTATGGTAAAGTTTCAGTTCCCACGACTGGCCGGTGTTTTTGTTGAGATAATCGATAAAAGGGGTGTAAAGAGCCCAGATTTTTTCCGGTGAATAAAATGGGATTACGGCGAAGGTATAGCGTCCGGGATCACTTAAATTTTTTTCGCCGGCAGCAGCGGCAGGAGCGGCGAAAGCGAAGTTGGCCAGCATGAGAAGGAACAGCAGGGAAGCTGTTCGGATATATGCTTTTAGTAAGTCAGAGGTTATTCTTTTTAGGAGGTTCAAGGTTGACATGGGTTATTCCTCTGTTCACATAAGCGATATTTATGTTGATGAGGATGCTTCTGATGATTAGAGAAATAACATACTCAGGCGGAATTTGGAAGCTTACAAAGTTGCCATGCAAGAAGCGCGATAAATTGACCTGCGTCATGTAAGAATAAACACGAACGAGGCATGATCACAACCATGGAAACAATGACTAAGCAGCAATTAAAGGACATCCGGCTGATCGGCAAGTTTGTCGAGGTGTTCTGCAGCGGTAAACATGCGGACACGGAAAAGCAGCCTTTCCTGCTTCCGCAAGTTCTTGGTGAACGACTGTTGTGTCCCGAGTGCACTGCTTTCATGGCGTACGCCATTGCCAAGCGAATGAAGTGCCCGCTGGAAGTGGAGAAGCCCAGTTGCAAGCATTGCCGCATCCATTGTTATGCTAAGGCCGAGCGGGAAAAGGTGCGGGAGATCATGGCTTACTCCGGCCGCAAGCTGATGCTGCGGGGCAGATTGGATTATGTATGGCATTACTTTTTTTGAAACTGACATCCTCAAATTTCACTGATCCATTAAATACAAGAAAAGGAGAACAACATGCTGAGAAAAATCGTAAAAATAGACCAGGACAAATGTGACGGCTGCGGACTGTGCGTCCCCTCCTGTGCCGAGGGCGCCATCAAGATGATCAACGGCAAGGCGGTGCTTTCGGCGGACAACCTGTGTGACGGCCTGGGGGCCTGCCTGGGCGAATGCCCGCGGGATGCCATCCAGATCGAGGAGCGCGATACCGACGAGTTTGACGAGGCTGCGGTGGAGAAGCATCTGGCTGCCCAGGGCAAACCGGCTCCGGCGCATCAGCACGTTGCCCCCGCTCATCACCAGCATGCAGGCGGCGGCTGCCCCGGCTCACGCGCCATGAGCTTTGTCCGCCCGCAGGAGGCTGCCGTATCTGCCCCAACCGGCAACCAGCAGAGCCAACTGGCTCAGTGGCCGGTACAACTGCACCTGGTTTCCACCACCGCCCCCTACTTTCAGGGCGCCGATCTGCTGATTACGGCTGATTGCGTGCCGGTGGCCTATGCCGGTTACCACGAGGACTTCCTCAAGGGTAAAGCTGTTGTCATGGGATGTCCCAAGCTGGACGACAACAATTTCTATACGCAGAAATTGACCGAGCTGTTCAGCAAGTCGGATGTGAAAAGCATCACCGTGCTGAAGATGGAAGTGCCCTGCTGCGGCGGCATCGCTGTGGCGGCGCGCCAGGCCCTGGCCGCCAGCGGCAAGCAGATCCCTTACAAAGAGGTTACCATTGGTATTCAGGGAACCATCAAGAGCTGACCGCTGATCAAGGAAGATGCACTAAAAAGGCCCCCTGTCGCACATGACGCGACAGGGGGCTGTTTTTCTTTTCGTTGCAAAATTCCGGAAACCTGTTATCAGAGAAACATGTCCGGCATCAATCCCGGCAGGTGAAACGCCGGCAGACATCCGGGCGCTGTTCATAAATACTGCAGCGCCCCTGCGCCAGGAATTCACAGCCGTAGTCGATCTCCAGGCGGTGCGGGCCGTAGAGCGAGAGCTGAAGCCGATGAGCCCCCAGGGATTGGAGCCGTTCGTATTCTTCCCAGGTGAGCTCGATTGCGGCAAAGGAGTTGCAGCAGACACCACCGCATGTTTTACAGCGTTCGTTTCCTTCCTCAGGCTGGTCGAGCAGGATTCCGTGAAGTTTTTTCCTGCGGAGAATCGGGAAGAACATCGTCAGCCTCCATCTCGCCGCAAACAGACGACAGGGTATCGACGCGGGAAGCTGGCGGGCAGGTGGAAGTCCCGGTCAGTCAATAGGGGAAAGCGCACTGATTATAACGCCATTTTAAAACGATGCAACTATTTGTTAACATGGAGGTCGTATGCCCGCAATCATCGAAGTCATTCAGGCTGACATCACAACACTGGCGGTGGATGCTATCGTCAACGCCGCCAACAATACCCTGCTGGGCGGCGGCGGAGTGGATGGCGCCATCCACCGGGTTGCCGGGCCGCAACTGGTACAGGAGTGCGCCGGTCTGGGGGGCTGCGAGACCGGGGATGCCAAGATCACCAAGGGCTACAAGCTTCCCGCCCGCTATGTGATCCACACCGTGGGGCCGGTCTGGAAAGACGGTAAGCATGGGGAACCGGCGTTATTGGAGTCCTCCTATAAGCGCTGCTTCGAGGTGGCGCACGAGCATGGCCTGAGGAGTATCGCCTTCCCCGCCATCAGCGCCGGAGTCTATGGTTACCCCATGCGCGCGGCAGCCATCATTGCCCTCTCGGCGGCCCAGGTTGCCCAGGCAGCCTATCCCGAGCTGGAGCGGATCATTTTCGTCCAGTTCAGCACCGGCGCCCAGCAGGTCTACCAGGAAGCTGCCGCCGTACTCGGCATAGGAGCCTGTCGGACTTAGGGAATCGTAGCGAGAAAAAGGTACGTCGAGGACAGATTTCTGAAAATTTGAGAGCAAATAGTGGACCTATTTGTCGAAAATTTACTGGAATATGGACCGACTTACCGTTTTCACAGTAGATTCATTCCTAAGTCCGTCAGGTTCCTGACTTGCCGATAATGCCCCTTTCATGCTACAACGCTAGCCATGCTCCAACTCATACGCCTCTCCAAAGACTTTGCCGGTAATCCGCTCTTCACCAACATCTCCTGGCACCTGAAAAAGGGTGAACGGGTGGCGCTGGTCGGTGAAAACGGCGCCGGCAAATCCACCCTGATGAAGATCATCGCCGGCCTGGCCGAGCCGTCTGACGGCGAGATCCAGTTTGCCCGCGGCGCCCGGGCCGCCTATCTGCCCCAGGACGGCATCATCACCTCCGGCTGCCTGCTGTTCCACGAGGCGCGCTCCGCCTTCGGCGAACTGCTGGCCATGGAGGAAGAACTGCACCGCCTGGGCCAGGAACTGGAACGGCTGCCCCACGACTCCCCCGAACATGAACAGCTATTGCACCGCTATGGTGAGTTGCAGGAGCAGTTCCGTCACCGGGGTGGTTACACCATGGAGTCCGAAATCGGCACGGTGCTGAAGGGACTCGGCTTTACCCAGGATGACTGGTACCGCGACTGCGGCGAATTTTCCGGTGGCTGGCAGATGCGCATTGCCCTGGCGCGCCTGCTGTTGCAAAAGCCGGATGTGCTGCTGCTGGACGAACCGACCAACCACCTGGACATCGAGGCCCGCAACTGGCTGGAGGAATATCTCTGCTCCTATCCCGGCTCGGTGATCCTGGTTTCTCACGACCGCTTCTTCATGGACCAGGTCTGCAGCCGCATCGCCGAGGTCTGGAATCATGCCATCTCGGATTACCACTGCAGCTACTCGCGCTATCTGGTCCAGCGCGAGGAACGGGTTTCGGCCCTGCGGGAGGCCAAGCGGATTCAGGATGAAGAGGTGGAGAAGACCGAGG
>MHXL01000021.1:6871-7175 GCA_001824455.1 Desulfuromonadaceae bacterium GWB2_53_15 | reverse complement strand
GCCAGCTCGACCAGTTGCTGCACCCCTCGCTCGACCCCAAGGCCGAGAAGAAGATTATCGCCAAAGGGCTGCCGGCCTCGCCCGGGGCGGTCTCCGGCCTGGTGGTCTTCAGCGCCGACGAAGCCGAGGCCGAGGCCAAATACGGCAAGAAGGTCATTCTGGTGCGCATCGAGACCTCGCCCGAGGACATCCATGGCATGCACGCAGCTCAGGGCATCCTCACCGCACGGGGCGGCATGACCTCCCATGCGGCGGTTGTGGCGCGCGGCATGGGTAAATGCTGCGTGGCGGGCTGCGGCGAGAT
>MHXL01000021.1:0-6666 GCA_001824455.1 Desulfuromonadaceae bacterium GWB2_53_15 | reverse complement strand
ACACCGCATGACTCCAAGGTGGCCCGCGAATTCGGGGCCGAAGGGATCGGCCTGTGCCGCACCGAGCATATGTTCTTTGATGCCGAGCGCATCGCGGCTGTGCGGGAGATGATCCTGTCCGAGGAGTTGGAAGGGCGCGAACTGGCGCTGGCCAAGATCCTGCCCATGCAGCGCGGCGACTTTACCGGCATATTCCGCGAAATGAAGGGGCTGCCGGTCACCATCCGCCTGCTGGATCCACCGCTGCACGAGTTCCTGCCCCAGGAAGACAAGGATATCGAGGAACTCTCCAGAACCATGAAGGTTCCGGTCAATACCCTCAAGCACAAGGTGGAAAGTCTGCACGAATTCAACCCGATGCTGGGTCACCGTGGCTGCCGACTGGGTATTACCTACCCCGAGATATACAACATGCAGGTGCGGGCCATCATGGAGGCAGCCTGCGGCCTGGTAAAAAACGAGGGCTACACCATTGTGCCCGAAATCATGATTCCGCTGATTGCTACGGTTAAGGAACTGCAAGTGCTCAAGCTGAATGCCGTGGCAATCTGTGAGGAGGTCATCGCGCTGTACGGCGTTCAGGTTGAATACCTGATCGGCACCATGATCGAACTGCCCCGCGCCGCCCTGACCGCCGACCAGATTGCAAATGAAGCGGAATTTTTCTCCTTCGGGACCAACGACCTGACCCAGACGACCTTTGGCTTGTCCCGCGACGATGCCGGCACATTCCTGCCGTTCTACGTGGAAAATGGCATCCTGCCGGAGGATCCCTTCGTGTCGCTGGATCAGGAGGGTGTCGGCCAACTGGTGAAGCTCGCTTGCGAGAAGGGGCGCACAACCCGTCCGAACATCAAGCTCGGCATCTGTGGCGAACATGGCGGCGATCCGGCCTCCGTCATCTTCTGTCACAACATCGGGCTGGATTATGTCTCCTGCTCACCTTTCCGGGTACCCATCGCCCGCCTGGCAGCGGCCCACGCCGCGTTGGGGTAGCTGGTAACTTTCTCATGTAGCGCACAAAAAAAGGATGGGCCGCTTACGGTCCATCCTTTTTTAATTGCTTACTTTAAAATACAAAGCCAAGGAAAGCTACCGTCCCGCCACAGTCTCCTGTGCCAGCTTAATTCGTAGAAGAGTCTCTTCAATCCCCAGAGTTACTATGATCTCGCCGATCCCGGGTGCCTGGGTACCGCCAGACAGGGCAATCCGCACCGGCTGACCGACCTGGGGCATCTTCCACCCCTTGTCTGTGCAGATTTCCTTAAAAATGGCATCAAACTCGGCTGCGGTAACAGCTGCGGATGTTGCCAATTTATCAGCAACCGCCCCATATACCGCCTGCAGGTGTTCTTTATCAAATTTTGCCAGTGCAGTTTCATCATAAGATTCAGGAGCCCGGTAGTAAAACAATGCCCCCTCTGCCATTTCAATCATGGTTCGAGCCCGCTCCTGGAGGGTCTTTACCACCGTCGGCAGATCCGGACCGCCAATCTGCGGATCAATCCCACGCTCCGCCAGGAAGGGGAGTAACAGTCCGGCCAGACGTTGCGGATCGCCAGCCTTGATGTAATGTGCATTCAACCAGAGGAGCTTTTCCGGATTAAAGACGCCGGCTGAGCGCCCAACATTGCCAATGTCAAATTTTTGAACCATCTCCTCACGGCTGAAGATCTCGTCGTCACCGTGGCTCCACCCCAGACGAACCAGGTAATTGACCAGGGCCTCCGGCAGAAAGCCCATATCGCGGTAGGCGATCACGCTGGTGGCGCCGTGACGCTTGGAAAGCCGTGTCTTGTCTGCCCCCAGGATCATGGGCACATGGGCAAACCTCGGCACCGGGAAGCCGAGTGCCTCATATAGCTGAATCTGGCGCGGGGTGTTGTTGACATGGTCGTCACCGCGGATAACAGTCGTGATGCGCATAATGACATCGTCGATGACCACGCAGAAGTTGTAGGTGGGGGTGCCGTCGCTACGCTGGATGATCAGGTCGTCCAACTCTTCGTTGGGAAAGGTGATGACGCCCTTGACCAGATCGTCAAAGGAGGTGCTGCCTTCCTGGGGTGCGCGGAAACGAATCACAAAAGGCTTGTCAGCCGGATGATCTGTCCGCTGGCGGCAGGTGCCGTCATACTTGGGCTTGCGCCCTTCCTTCATGGCCATCTCGCGCCTGGCCTCCAGTTCCTCGGCTGAACAGTAGCATTTGTAGGCCTTGCCCGAATCCAGCAGCTTCTGGATGTATTCCTTGTACAGCGGAAAGTTGGACGACTGGTAGAACGGCCCCTCGTCCCAATCCAGCCCCAACCATTCCATCCCCTGCAGGATGGCATCCACTGATTCCTGGGTCGAGCGCTCCACGTCCGTGTCCTCGATGCGCAGAATAAAGGTGCCTCCCTGCTTTCTGGCAAGAAGCCAATTGAACAGCGCGGTGCGGGCACCGCCGACATGCAGGTAGCCGGTGGGACTAGGGGCAAAACGAACGCGAAGATCGGACATATATATAGTTCTCCTTTTTGTACTCATACATTAAGTTCTGCATCCCTGCCATGTGCCACGCCTTGTCAATTCTTTGACAATGGTAAACCACATCTGATTGTTTTTCAATCCCCATTCAGGAGCAACCCTTATGGCAAGGGGCGCAGATCCATAAAGCCGCTGGATGGTAATACGCGCCGGTATCCGCTCCAGGAAGTCGGACGCAGTAGCAACGTATTCCTCCAGCGAAAGCGGCACGAATTCGCCACGCCGGTACATCTGCGCCAGTTCAGTACCCTCCACGGCGTGCAACTGATGCAATTTGACCGAGTTTACCGGCAGGGACGCCATCAGGTCGGCCGTTTTCAAAAATTCGCCCCGCGTCTCTCCGGGAAAACCATAAATCAGGTGAGCGCAGATGTCAAAGTTCCGACTCTCGGCCCGTTTGACGGCAGCTACAAAATCCCCCAAGGTATGCCCGCGATTAATGCTGGTCAAAATGGTATCGTCCATGGACTGCAGCCCCAACTCCAGGCAGACGTAGCGCGTCCTTGCGATTTCAGTCAAGAGCTCCAGCGCTTCGTCTGAGAGTGCATCGGGACGGGTACCGACCGAGATGCCCAGTACATCGGGATGGTCAAGGGCGCGGCGATAAAGTTCGGCCAAGGTCTGCACCGAGCCGTAGGTATTGGTGTATTTCTGGAAATAGATGATGAATTTTTCTGATCCAAGCCGTACCCGGTGATAGGCCATACCGTGCGCCATCTGCTCTTCGAGCGGAATAACCGGCTGGGTATCCTTGGGCGAGAAGGAGCTGTTGTTGCAGTAGATGCAACCACCGGTGCCCTTGCTTCCGTCGCGGTTGGGGCAGGTAAAACCGGCGTCCACATTGACCTTGCTGACCCGACAGCCGAAACGGCGCCGCAGGTAGTGGCCATAGGAATGGATGCGTAATTCCGGATGGATGTTTATGTCAGGGGTTGATGGCATGCTGTTCTATCGTTTGGAGCAGGGAGGCTGCCTCTAATTTGGGGTCAGCGGCCGCGATGACGGCCGATATCAGGGCGATGCCATGGGCCTTGGCCGCCATGACCTCGGAGATGTTTTCCAGCTTGACCCCGCCCAGGGCAAAGACCGGGATGGCCAGGGCCATACTGGCCGAATGGAGCAGATCAACACCGAGCGGCTCACCGTAGGCCGCCTTGGAAGGGGTAAAAAAAACCGGACCGAAGGTGACGAAGTCGGCGCCGTCGGCAGCCGCTTGAGCGGCTTCATTCATGCCATGGGCGGAGTATCCGATCAGGCCATGCGGACCCAGACCCAGCATGCTGCGTGCCGCGGAAACCGGCAGGCTGGCAGCGCCAAGATGCACCCCATCGGCATCAACTGCCAGGGCGATATCCAGGCGATCGTTTATCAGGAGCCGGGCGCCATACTCGCGGGTAATCCGCCTCAGTTCCTCGGCCAATATAAACAGCTCGCGGCCGGTCAGATCCTTCTCCCGCAACTGTACCGCCCGGACGCCACCGTCCAGAGCCTGGCGCACAACTGATACCAATGAGCGGCCCATGGTCTGGCGCCGGTCGGTAATCAGGTAAAGTGAAAAATCCACCACGGCCTTATCCCGCCCGTTTCCCGAGGGGAGGAGGGGCATCAGGCCAGCAGCCCCTCAATTGGGCTGGATGCGTTGGCATAAAGCTTGCGGGGGATACGCCCGGCCTTGTAGGAAAGGCGACCGGCTATGACCGCCAGCTTCATTGCCTCGGCCATGGCAATCGGATCCTGGGCGCCGGCAATGGCGGTATTCATCAGCACGCCGTGACAGCCCAACTCCATGGCAATGGCCGCGTCCGAGGCACAGCCCACCCCGGCATCCACTATGACCGGCACCTTGATGTTCTCGAGAATGATCTTGATGTTGTAGGGATTGCGGATGCCAAGACCGCTGCCGATGGGCGCACCAAGCGGCATGACTGCCGCACAGCCGATATCCTCCAGCTTTCTGCACACAGTTACATCGTCACTGCAGTAGGGCAGCACGGTAAAGCCCTCCGCCACCAGGATCTTGGCTGCCTTGAGCAGCTCTTCGTTGTCCGGGAAGAGCGTCTTCTCATCACCCAGAACTTCGAGTTTGACAAAATCCGACAAGCCTGCCTCGCGCGCCAGGCGACAGGTGCGCACGGCATCGTCGGCCGTATAGCACCCAGCCGTGTTGGGGAGCAGGGTATATTTTTTCAGGTCGATGTGGTCCAGCAGCGATTCTTTGTTGCGGTCGGAGATATTGACCCGTCGCACAGCCACGGTGATGATCTCGGCGCCGGAAACCTCCAAAGCACGCACCATCTGTTGAAAATCCGCATACTTGCCGGTCCCTACCATCAGACGCGATGAAAACTCGCGTCCGGCAATTATCAATTTATCGTTTTCGAGTGCCATATGGATTTACTCCTTTAGTGTTTATCAGGGTTGGTTATCCACCACCCACAAAATGGACGATCTCGATCCTGTCTTCCGTGGCAAGTGTATGAGAGTCATAGGCCGACTTCGGAACTATTTCAAGGTTTACCTCTACCGCCACCCGTTCGCGCCCTATCTGCAACTGTTCCAGCAAATCCGCAATCGTACTGCCCTCTTTGATCTCGGCAGGAGTGCCGTTCAACAAGACCTGCATATCTGCCTCCATAACCCTGATGGTCGGGATAAAAACGGAAAAAGCCGCAGAAGCGGCTTGTGAATGTTATTCGGTAGCGCTTCCCTACGCCGGCATTACCCGGATCAGGTACTAAGGGTCGCAACCAGCAAGGCTGCTCTCAGTCGGAACTCCCCCAGCGTTTTAAGTAAGTTAGATTATTGACAACAACCTGTCAATGCATTTTATCCAGCGGACTGTCCCTCTTGATCTGTAAATCAGACGTTTATTCATCAAACTTATTACGGTTTATCATGTTTTGTGCTATGGTTCCGGCAAATTCATTGAATGCATGGCTTGAAATGGCAGGAGGATTGTAATGGCTGACAAGCGGGATATCAAAAGACATAAAAAGCGCCTGTCCATCCGCTTTGGCATTGACGAAGCAACACGAGTTGCATTTACCGAGGATATTTCAGCAACAGGCATGTTCATCAAAACACCTAATGTCTGTCCTCCCAACACCAAAATAAAAATTGAATTTTCTCTTGGGGAGAATCACATCATAGAATTGGAAGCCAGGGTGATGTGGGCCAAAAAAGTTCCCCAAAACCTATTCCACCTGGTCAAGAAAAGCGGAATGGGTATACGATTTCTCCGTTTTAATTCCGGCCAGGATCATTTTATGCAGTTCTGTGAGGGATTATCCTTTGATAAATAGCGTTTCCCAGACCCTGCTAAACAGCGATAGTGCGTCAGCTCGATAAATTCTGCAAAACACAGAATTTATTTGGAACCTATAAAACGAGGTACTTGGACAATGTGCAAGAAAATTTTTATTGGGGCAACCGGACAGCACTGCGGCAAAACAACCATCAGCCTGTCACTCATGTACCTGGCGCGAAAAAAATATCCCCGAGTCGGATTTATGAAGCCGATCGGCCCGAAGTGTATCGAATTCAACGGGATTACCGTTGACAAGGACGCGGCCATGTTTGCCAGTGTTTTTGGCGTTGAAGAAGATGTTGCCCTCATGTCCCCCATGACGCTGACAGCCGGCACAACACGCCGCTTCCTGGATGGCGAGCTTGATCTGGCAACGCCTCGCGAATTGATCCTCGCAGCCTGCAGGAAAATGGAGGAAAAATACGATTTCCTGATCATTGAAGGGGCGGGGCACGGGGGGGTCGGATCGGTAGTAGGGGCCAACAACGCCATGGTCGCTAAGATACTGGATGCGCCGGTGCTGATGATCACGGGTGGCGGCATCGGCAACGTAATTGACTCCGTGGAGCTGAACCTGGCCCTGTATGAACGGGAAAAGGCCGATGTACGCGTGATCATGGCCAACAAACTGGTCACTGAAAAACGTGAACGTTCACTGAGTTATCTCAAAAAGGCCTTTGCCGGCACAGACATTATGGTAACCAGCGCCTTTGATTATTCTCCGGTTTTGGCTGACCCGACCCTGCAACATGTGGCCGAGCTGGTTGGGCAACCCTTATGCGGCGACCAAACCGATCGGAGCCGTATCTGCCACAACATTCAGCTTGGGGCAG